>JAOPWO010000082.1 GCA_025965635.1 Modestobacter sp.
GTTCCGGGCGCCTGCCCAACGGGGCGAGCAGGGCCGCCAGCACGCCGATCCCGGCGACCGCACCGACGAACGAGGGCACGCCGTCCAGCGGTCCGGCCGCCGGCCGGGTCACCGCCGCGATGACGCCCACCAGCCCGAAGACGGCGATCCCCGCGGAGCCGAGGCGCCGCGAGCGGAGGCCCACCAGGCCGACGAGCAGCGCCTGGACGGCGATGACCACCAGCGTGCCGACGACGAGAGCGGTCTTGTCGGACTCACCGAACGTGCGGATGGCGAAGGCCTTGACCGGCTCCGGCGTCAGCGGGATCGCGGCATTGCCGACGGCGATGACCGGGCTCGAGGCGGCGCCGGTGACGCCGGCCACCAGCTCGGCCACGCCGAGGGCGACGACGGCGGCGAGCAACCCGGCCAACCCGGCCAACCCGGCCAGCGTCCGGTCGGCGTCCGGTGCCCCGGCCTCGGGCGCCACGGGAGGCGCTGCGCCTTGCTCGGTGTCGGTCACGCCCTGTCTTCGGCCCGAGGGCCCGTCCTGGTTGTCACGATCGCATAACGGGGCCCGGGGGCGGTTCCGGTCGAGGCGGAGGAGGCCGTGCCAGGCTGCCCCCATGAGCGCCGCGCACCCCGCACCGCCGCCTGCCGACCCCGCGGCCGGCCCGCCCGCGATGCCCCCGTCGGCCCGGGTCGCCGTCGTCCTGCTGACCGTGGTCGGCGCCCTGCTGCTGTTCAGCGCCCTGCTGACCTGGGGCGGGCGGGACGGGGTCGTGGACTCCTACCTCCGCTCCCAGCCCGAGGCCACCCGCACCGACGGCGACCGCCTGGTGCTCCTCAACGTCGCGCAGGGCCTCCTGTTCGGCGTGCCTGCGGTGGTGTCCGCCGGCTTCCTGGCCCGCCGGCACGGCTGGGCCCGCTGGGCCGGGGTGGTCACGTGCGGACTGCTCGCGCTGCTGACCGTCTACCTGAGCGTGGGCACGGGCGGGATCCCGGCCAGCTCCCTGCTACTGCTGGTCCTCTGCATCGGCGCGGTGAGCAGCCTGCTCGCCGCCACCACGGCGGCCTGGACACGGAGCGGGGCCCGCATCGCCTCCTGAGGCGACCGCGGGCCCGGCTCGGGACGTCGGCGGGCTCAACCGGCCCGACCCCGCTGTCCCTACCCGCCCTGCTGCCCGTGGGGCCCGTGCGCACCGGACGGCGGGCCGCCGCGCTCCGGTCGTGCTGGCGATCCTGCGGCCCCGACGTCATGGCGCTCCTCCCGTGCCCGGTGGGCCTCGTGATCATCGGCCCTTCGCGGCGCCCGCGGCGCCGTTCCACCCCCACCGGGCGGGCGGGGGCGCGGCTCTCGGCCCGACGGGCTGCCAGGCCCTACGCTTTGGTGGGTGACGACGCCCCCAGGTCCGCCGCCAGAACAGCCCCGCTCCGACGACGACCGACCCGGCCAGCCGGGCGCGCAGCCCCCGCAGTACCCGGAGCAGCAGGCGTACCCGACGGCGCCGTCCGGCGCCGGCCAGTACGACCAGTACGGCCAGCCCTACGGCCAGTCCGGTCAGCCCTACGGCCAGTCCGGTCAGCCGCAGGGTCAGTACGGGCAGCCCACGTACGGCCAGCAGCCGGGCCAGTACGGGCAGCCCGCGGGTTCCCCGGGCCAGTACGGCGGGCAGCCGATGGCCAACGGTCTCGGCATCGCCGCCCTGGTGCTGGGCATCCTGTCCATCCCGGCGGCGTTCATCGGCGGGATCCCGGGCATCGTGCTGGGCCTCATCGCGATCGTGCTGGGCTTCGTGGCCCTGCGCCGGGTCAAGGCGCGGCGCGCGGACAACAAGGGCATGGCCATCAGCGGCCTGGTCACCGGCATCCTCGGGCTGCTGCTCGGGATCGTCGTCCTCGTGTTCTTCGTGCTGCTGGTCAACACGACCGCGGAGTGCCAGACCGAGTTCCAGCAGACCGGCGATCAGACCCAGTTCGAGCAGTGCGTCGAGGACAGCCTCTCCAACTGATGGACGCGACCGGGCCCGCCGTCCTCCTGGGGCGGCGGGCCCGGCGCGTGCAGGCGGTCCCGGTCAGCCGCGCGGCATCGCCCGGACGACCAGGCCGGTGTCGGCGGCGTCGGACACCCCGGCCGGCCAGTCGACGAGCACCTCGTCGCCGTCCCGGATCTCGCCGGACAGCAGCGCCCGGGCCAGCTGGTCGCCGATCGCCGACTGCACCAGCCGGCGCAGCGGCCGGGCACCGTAGACCGGGTCGAAGCCGTTGATCGCCAGCCACTCGCGGGCGGCGCCGGAGACCTCGAGGGTCAGCCGCCGCCCGGCCAGCCGCCGGGCCAGCACCCCGACCTGGATGTCGACGATGCCGGTCAGCTCCTCGCTGCCGAGCGCCCGGAAGACCACGACGTCGTCGAGCCGGTTGAGGAACTCCGGCTTGAAGTGACCGCGGACGACCTCCATCACCCCCTGCCGGCGGGTCGCCTCCGGAACCGCCTGGTCGGCGATCAGCTGTGAGCCGAGGTTCGACGTCAGCACCAGGATGGTGTTCCGGAAGTCGACCGTCCGGCCCTGTCCGTCGGTCAGCCGGCCGTCGTCCAGGACCTGCAGCAGGACGTCGAACACGTCGGGGTGGGCCTTCTCCACCTCGTCGAGCAGGACGACCGTGTAGGGCCGCCGTCGGACCGCCTCGGTGAGCTGGCCGCCGGCCTCGTAACCGACGTAGCCCGGGGGCGCACCGACCAGGCGGGCGACCGAGTGCTTCTCGGAGTACTCGCTCATGTCGATGCGGACCATCGCCCGCTCGTCGTCGAACAGGAACTCCGCCAGCGCCTTGGCCAGCTCGGTCTTGCCCACGCCGGTGGGGCCGAGGAAGAGGAACGAGCCGGTCGGCCGGTCGGGGTCGGCGACGCCGGACCGGGCCCGGCGGCCGGCGTCGGCGACGACGCGCACCGCGTCGGGCTGGCCGACCACGCGCCTGCCGAGCTCCTCCTCCATCCGCAGCAGCTTGTGCGTCTCGCCCTCCAGCAGCCGCCCGGCCGGGATGCCGGTCCAGGCCTGCACGACCTCGGCGATGTCGTCGGGGCCGACCTCCTCCTTGAGCATCGACTCGCGGTCGGCAGCCGATGCCTCGGCCTCCCGCAGCTCCCGTTCCAGGGCCGGCAGCCGGCCGTACCGCAGCTCGGCGGCCCGGGCCAGGTCGCCGTCCCGCTCGGCCCGCTCGGCCTCCAGGCGGACCGACTCCAGCTCCTCCTTCGTCCGCTGGATCCGGTCGATGGCGGTCTTGTCCTGCTGCCACCGGGCGGTCAGCTCGTCCAGCTCCTGACGGCGGTCGGCCAGCTCCGCCCGGAGCGCCGCCAACCGCTCGATCGAGGCCTCGTCCCCCTCCTTGGCCAGCGAGATCTCCTCGATCTCCAGCCGGCGGACCACCCTCTCGACCTCGTCGACCTCGACCGGCCGGCTGTCGATCTCCATGCGGAGCCGGCTGGCCGCCTCGTCGACCAGGTCGATCGCCTTGTCCGGCAGGAAGCGGGAGGTGATGTAGCGGTCGGACAGAGCGGCCGCGGCGACGAGGGCGGCGTCGCTGATGTCGACCTTGTGGTGGCCCTCGTAGCGGCCCTTGAGCCCGCGCAGGATCGCGATGGTGTCCTCGACGCTCGGCTCGCCGACCAGGACCTGCTGGAAGCGGCGCTCGAGGGCCGGGTCCTTCTCGATGTGCAGGCGGTACTCGTCGAGCGTCGTCGCGCCGACCATGCGCAGCTCCCCGCGCGCGAGCATCGGCTTGAGCATGTTGCCGGCGTCCATCGAGCCCTCGGCCCGGCCCGCGCCGACGACGGTGTGGAGCTCGTCGACGAACGTGATGACCTCGCCGTCGGACTCCGTGATCTCCTGCAGGACGGCCTTGAGCCGCTCCTCGAACTGCCCGCGGTACTGCGCGCCGGCCACGAGCGCGGCCATGTCGAGCGAGACGATCCGCTTGCCGCGCAGGCTCTCCGGCACGTC
>JAOPWO010000112.1 GCA_025965635.1 Modestobacter sp.
CGGCGCTGGCCGAGATCGCCGCGCTCCGCGACGGGATGGCCGCGCGCCCCGCCCTGGACGAGGACGACGCCCAACCGTGGCGTGATGCCCGCAACCGGCTCGAGGCCTGGTGCGACGACCGCGACTGACCGGGCGGCGCCTCCACGGGAAGCCCAGCGCCTCTCCCGCGGTTGCTCCTGGCAACCGATCGGAAGGCCGTCCCCATGAACATCCCGCTGTCCGTCCTCGACCTCGCGCCCATCCTCCGTGGCCAGTCCGTGAGCGACAGCATCGCTGCCAGCGTCGCCCTCGCCCAGCAGGCGGAGGAGCACGGCTACCGGCGGGTCTGGTACGCCGAGCACCACAACATGGCGACCATCGCCTCGTCGGCGACCAGCGTGCTGATCGCCCACGTCGGCGCGCAGACCAGCAGCATCCGGCTCGGCGCCGGCGGTGTCATGCTGCCCAACCACTCGCCGCTGACGATCGCCGAGCAGTTCGGCACCCTCGACGCGATGTACCCCGGCCGGATCGACCTCGGGCTGGGGCGCGCCCCCGGGTCGGACCAGAACACCATGTACGCGCTGCGCCGCGACCCGAACTCCGCCGAGTCGTTCCCGCAGGACGTGCTGGAGCTGCAGGGCTACCTGGCCGGCCGGACCCGGGTGCCCGGCGTCGACGCCATCCCCGGCCGCGGCTCGAAGGTGCCGCTGTACATCCTGGGCTCGTCCACCTTCGGCGCCCAGCTCGCCGCCCAGCTCGGCCTGCCGTACGCCTTCGCCTCGCACTTCGCGCCGCAGGCGCTCGAGGCCGCCGTCTCCATCTACCGGCGGGACTTCACGCCGTCCGCGCAGCTCGACGAGCCGCACGTGATCGCCGGGCTGAACGTCATCGCCGCCGACACCACCCGGGCGGCACAGGAGGCGTACGCCACGGTGCGCCGCACGCTGGCCACCGGGCTGTTCGGTCGCGGCCGGAACTTCACCGACGCCGAGGCCGACCTGCTGCTGTCGCAGGGCGCCGGCCAGCACGTCGACTCGATGCTCACCCACACCGCGCTCGGCACGCCGGCCGAGGTGCGGGAGCAGGTCGAGGCCTTCCGCACGCTGGCCGACGCCGACGAGCTGATCGTCGCCCACCAGTCGCCCAGCACCGAAGGCCGGCTGCGGTCGGCCGCCCTGCTCGCCGAGGCGATGGAGAGCGTCCGCGCCTGAGACGGGCGGCTGCCCGGCCTGACCCGCCGGGCGGCCGGGTCCTTCCTCACATCTGCCGGGGGCACAGCGGGGTGCGCGGAGATGTTGCACCCGGTGTGACGCTCCGATTCCTCGTCCTCGGTGACTCGCTCGCCTTCGGCACCGGCGCCGCCTCCCCGGCCGACACCCTGGGCGCCCGGCTGACCCGCACGCTGGAGCAGGCGGGCCGGCCGGTGCGGCTCACCGTGGGCGCCGTGCCCGGCGCCACCTCCCCCGACCTGGCCGGGCAGGTCCGCCGGGCAGCGCCGGCCGACCTCGCCCTGCTGGTGATCGGCGCGAACGACCTGACCCGTCAGGTTCCCCCGTCCATCGCGGCCGACGCGCTCGCCGCCGCGGTCCGCGGGCTGCGGGCCGGCGGAGCCGAGGTGCTCCTCGTCCCCACCCCCGACCTGTCGGCCGTCGCGTGGGTGCCGCCGACGCTGCGCCCGTTCGTGGCCGCCGCCTCCGACGGGCTGCGGGCCCGGCAGACCGCGGTCGCCCAGGCCGCCGGCGCCGTCGTCGTCCCGGTCGCCGCGAGCGTCTCGCAGGCGTTCGCCGCCGACCCGGCGCTGTTCTCCGCCGACCGCTTCCACCCCTCGTCGGCCGGCTACGCGCTGGTCGCGGACGTGCTGACCCCGCACCTGCTGGAGCTGGCCGCCCGCTGCACGGCCGACGCGGCCTGAGCGTCCCGACCTCACCCGCGCGGTGCTCCCCCCGCTCTCACGCCGGTGCGCGACCGCAAGGGCGGCGGGAACACCGCAGGAGCGCGGACCCGCGGGGTTCAGGCCGGGCGCAGGTCGAGGTCGACGAGCAGCGCCCGGTGGTCGGACAGCGGCATCACCCGGGACTCCGTGGCGGTCACCGCGCCGATCCCGCCGCGCAGCAGCACGTGGTCCAGCTGCCGGTCGGCGTGCTGCGCCGGGAAGGTGCACCCGGCGGCCAGCACGCGGTACCCGGTGACCGCGGCCGGGGTGGGCGGGGTCATGTTGAGGTCACCCATCAGCACCAGCGGCCCGGGGAACGCGGTGAGGTCCCGACGCAGCCGGCGGAGCTGCACCCGGTTCCACCCCGGCACGAACGACAGGTGCGTGTTGGCGACGGTCACCGGCCCCTGCGGGGTCTCCACCACCCCGATGACCGCGGTCCGCGGCTCCTCGTCGACCACGATCACCTTGCGCGGCTCGCGCAACCACAGCGGGAAGCGGAAGGGCACCGTCGGCAGCCGGACCACCTGCCAGCCAGACACCGGGTAGCGGGAGAGCAGCGCGATGCCGTAGGCCGCCGTCCCCGGCTGCTCAGCGCCCGTCGCGGCCATCCAGGTGGCCCCCGGGGTGCCGGCGACGGCGGCGACGAACCGGTGGGCGACCGCACCCATCGCATCGGCGGCGACCGCGGTCAGGTCGGCGAGGTGCGAGCGCGGCTGGTCGCGGTCCACCTCCTGCAGCGCCAGGACGTCGGCGTCCAGTTCGCTGATCGCGGCGGCGAACCGGTCGAGGTCGACGCGGTCGTCGGCGGGCGAACGGCCGTGCAGGATGTTGAAGGTCGCGAGGCGCACGCGTGGGTGCTACCCGGCCGGGTAGCCGTACACCCGGACCGACCGGACGAGGGAGTGCTGGTGACCGCGGAGTTCCGGGAACCGCTCCGGCTGGCGCTCAAGCGGACCGCCTCGGCGCTCAAGGCCGACGGGGTGCCGTTCGCGCTGGCCGGCGGGTACGCGCTGTGGGCCCACGGGGCGCCCGAGTCGGAGAACGACGTGGACTTCGTCATCGCCGAGGAGGACACCGAGCAGGCCGCGGCGGTGCTCGCGTCCGCCGGGTTCGAGGTCGTCCGGCCGCCGGAGGACTGGCTGTTCAAGGCCGGTCTGGACGGCGTCACCGTCGACGTGCTGCACCGCGTCGTCGGGGAGCCGGTCGACGCCGACCTGCTCGCGCGCTCGGAGGAGATGGACCTGCTCGGCATCCGGATGCCGGTGCTGCCGGCCACCGACCTGCTGTCCAGCAAGCTCCGGGCGATGACCGAGCACTACTGCGACTTCGGCTCCCTGCTGCCGCACGTGCGGGCCGTCCGGGAACAGCTCGACTGGGACCGGCTGCGCGCCGAGGTGCAGGACCACGACTTCGCGCTGGCCTTCCTCTTCCTCACCGACCGGCTGGGCATCAGCCCCGGCTGAGCGCCGTGCCCACCCCGATGGGGGTGCGGCACCGCGGGTGGGTCCAGCGGTCAAGCCGCGCCGGATCGCCGTTGGGTGCACCCGACCCGCGGCTGCTCTGCCCCGCCTCGTCACATCCACCCGGCCGCCGCCCCGCCCGGCTGGACGACGAAGGGCGGGTCCCCCTCGGGGGCCCCGCCCTTCGTCGGTCAACTCCTCAGGAGGCCGGCACCGCGCCGGCGCGCAGGGCGCCGAGCAGGTCGTGGTTCAGCCGGGAGATCGTCTCCATCGAGATGCCCTTGGGGCACACCGCCGAGCACTCGCCGATGTTGGTGCAGCCACCGAAGTCCTCGGCGTCCTGCTGCGACACCATCTTCAGCACCCGGCTGTCGCGCTCGGGCTGCCCCTGCGGCATGAGACCCAGGTGCGACACCTTCGCGGCGGTGAACAGCATCGCCGACCCGTTCGGACAGGCCGCGACGCAGGCGCCGCAGCCGATGCAGGTGGCGGCGTCGAAGGCCGCGTCCGAGTCCTTCTTCGGCACCGGCGTGGCGTGCGCCTCGGGCGCCGTGCCGGTCGGGGCACTGATGTACCCGCCGACGGCGATGATCCGGTCGAGGGCCGACCGGTCGACGACGAGGTCCTTGACGACCGGGAAGCCCCCCGACCGCCACGGCTCGATGTCGATGACGTCGCCGTCCTTGAACGAGCGCATGTGCAGCTGGCACGTGGTGGTCTGCTGCGGCCCGTGCGCGATGCCGTTGATCATCAGGCCGCACGAGCCGCAGATGCCCTCACGGCAGTCGTGGTCGAAGGCGATCGGGTCGCCGCCGTCGAGGATCAACTGCTCGTTGAGCACGTCGAGCATCTCGAGGAACGACATGTCGGGCGAGACGTCGGTGACCCGGTAGTTCACCATCTTGCCCTTGACGGCAGGGCTGACCTGCCGCCAGACCTTCAAGGTCAGGTTCACTTGTAGCTCCGCTGTGCGAGGTGGACGTACTCGTACTCGAGGGCCTCACGGTGCAGCACCGGGGGGGTGCCGTCCGGGGTGTGCTCCCACGCGGCGACGTAGGCGTAGTTCTCGTCGTCGCGCAGCGCCTCACCCTCCGGGGTCTGGCTCTCGACCCGGAAGTGGCCACCGCAGCTCTCGTTGCGGTGCAGCGCGTCGACGCACATCAGCTCGGCGAGCTCGATGAAGTCGGCGACCCGACCGGCGTGCTCCAGGTTC
>JAOPWO010000121.1 GCA_025965635.1 Modestobacter sp.
CGGCTGCGACCGGGACGGCCGACGGGAAGCGGGTCTGGACCCGGGTCAGGGTGGAAGTCGCCATGCCGCCCAGTCTCCTCCGCCGGGGTGGAGCTCCGCGCGGCGGCGGGATCCGGGCGCGGGGGACCCGGGTGGGTCTTACGATCGTTGCGGTATCGCATCTCTGCGGCCCCGCGCTCGGCGACGTGAGGGAGGCCGCGCATGACGGAGCCCCAGGGCCGACCACCGTCGGCTGATCCCTCCTGGCACGAGCGGGTGACCGAGGCGCTGTCGACCATCAGCGACGCGGTGTGCTGCCTGGACGCCGACGACCGGTTCTCCTGGCTCAACCCCTCGGCGGAACGGCTGCTCGACCGCCGCCTGGCCGACCTGGTGGGCCGGTCGGTCTGGGAGGTGTTCCCCGACCTGGTCGGCACCGACCTGCAGGACGCCTTCGGCCGGGCCCGGACCACCGGGGGTGTCCAGCAGGTGGAGTGCTGCGACGAGCACCTCGACCGGTGGCTGGAGGGCCGGGTGCTCCTCGACCACCGCGGTGAGCTCGTCGTCTTCTTCCGTGACGTGCACGAGCGGCGGACGCCGGACGAGGAGCCGGTGGAGGAGTCCTCGCTGCTGCGTGCGGTGCTCAACGCGCTCCCCGCCCGGACGGCCATCCTCGATCCCGAGGGTCGGATCCTGACCACCAACGCCGCCTGGTGCCGCGGCGCCACGGCGAGGGGACGCCCGTACGCCGCCCGGGTCGGCGCGGACTACCTCGAGGCCTGCCGGACGGCGGGCGCGGCCGGCGACCAGGACGCCGTGGCGGCCGCCGAGGGCCTGGGAGCCGTGCTCTCCGGACAGGCGCCGTCGTTCTCCCTCGACTACGCCCTGGCGCCGCGTGAGGGACGGGCCATGGCCCCGACCTGGTGGCACCTGCAGGCCTTCCCCGTGGACGACCGGCCCCGCGTCGTGGTGAGCCACACCGACATCACCGACCGGGTGACCGCCGAGCAGCGGGCTGCCTGGCAGGCCCGGCACGACCACCTCACCTCGAGGCCCAACCGCGCCGCCCTGCACGAGGCCATCGCGGATGCGATGGCCGAGAGCGCCAGCCGCCCGGTGACGGTCCTGTACATGGACATCGACGGCTTCAAGCAGGTCAACGACACGCTCGGGCACTCCGCCGGCGACCTGCTGCTCCAGGAACTGGCCTCGCGGCTGACGCACCGGACCCGCCCCACCGACCTCGTCGGGCGGCTGGGCGGCGATGAGTTCGTGGTGGTGGCCCGCAACTGCGACGCCGGGGGCGGCGACGCCCTCGCCCGGCGCTTCCGCTCGGTCTTCGACGAACCGTTCGAGCTGGGCGGCAGCCTGCTGCCGCTCACCGCGAGCATCGGCATCGCCGCCTCCGGCCCGGCGCACACCCGGCCGGACGACCTCCTGCGGGACGCTGACGCCGCGATGTACGCGGCCAAGGCGAGCGGGCGCAACCGGCACCTGACCTTCACCCCGGCACTGCGCACCGAGCTGGACGACCGCTGGCAGATCGCGAGCCGGTTGCGGGAAGCCGCCGCGCAGGGCGAGTTCACGCTCGCCTGGCAGCCGGTGGTGCACCTCGCCACCGGCGAGGTGACCTCGTGCGAGGCGCTGTTGCGGTGGAACCACCCGCAGCGCGGCCTGGTCGCCCCCACGGACTTCATCCCGGTCGCGGAGGAGAACGGGCTGATCGTGCCGATCACCCGCTGGTTGCTGCAGGTCACAGCGGCCCAGTGCCGCGCCTGGACGGAGCAGGGCCTGCACCTGTCGATCGCGGTCAACGTCAGCGCCGTGCACCTGTCCTCCGGCACGCTGATCGAGGACGTCCTCGGAGCGGTCGCGGCGGCCGAGCTGCCGGCCGAGCAGGTGGTGCTGGAACTCACCGAGACCAGCCTGGCCCGCAACCCGAGCCAGGCCACGCGCCAGCTGTCCACCCTGCGCGACCACGGGGTCCAGATCGCCATCGACGACTTCGGGACCGGTTACAGCTCGCTGTCGGCGGTGGCCTCGCTCCCGGCCGACGTGCTGAAGGTGGACCGCACCCTGGTGTCGGGGCCGGCGACCAGCATCGCCGCCCCGGAAGCCGTGCTGCGCGCGGTCGCCGCGCTCGGCTCAGCCCTGGGCATGCAGGTGCTCGCCGAGGGCGTCGAGACCCCGGGGCAGCTGGACCTGGCCCGCAGCGTCGGGTGCACGTTCGCCCAGGGCCACCACCTGTCCCCACCGCTGCCCGCGGAGGAGCTGGGCACCCTGCTCACGGAGGCCCGGCGACGCACGGGGCGGCAGTGCCTGCCCCCGCCCGAGGGGGGACGGACCATGCCCTCCCCACCCGTCGCGACCTCGGGATGA
The DNA here is from genome assembly GCA_025965635.1 of Modestobacter sp. GTDB lineage: Bacteria > Actinomycetota > Actinomycetes > Mycobacteriales > Geodermatophilaceae > Modestobacter. Next base: position 2,359 of record JAOPWO010000121.1, read on the forward strand.
GCCTCGGGAGGGGCCAGTCGAGGGCCCCGGCACGCGGTGCGTGCCGGGGCCCTCGGGGACTGCCGGGCAGGCGGGTCCCTCGATCAGGCGGCGCGGAGCACGGCCTCGATCTCGAGCTCGATGTTCACCTTGTCGCCGACGACCACGCCGCCGCCGTCCATCGGCATGTCGATGTCGACGCCGAACTCCTTGCGGGAGATCTCGGTCTTGCCACTGAAGCCGGCACGCGTGCCGCCGTAGGCGTCGGGGCCGAAGCCGTTGAGCTCCAGGGCCAGGGTGACGGGCTTGGTGATGCCCTTGATCGTCAGGTTGCCCTCGACGACCCAGTCCTCGCCGTGGTTGCGCACAGCGGTCGAGCGGAACTCCATGACGGTGTGGTTGCCGACGTCGAAGAAGTCAGCGGACTTGATGTGCGCGTCGCGCTGCTCCTGCCGGGTGTCGATCGAGTCCATGTCCACGGTGGCGTGCACGGCGGAGAGCGCCGGGTCGGCGGCGGTGACGATCTCGCCGGAGAAGGTGCGGAAGTAGCCACGCACCTTGCTGACCATCATGTGCCGGATCGAGAAGCCGACGGTCGAGTGGGCGGCGTCGATGTCCCAGGTGCCGACGACGTAGCCGGGGATCTGCACGGTGGTGCTGGTCATGGTGTCTCCATCTGGTTGAGCGCTTGACTGACTGTTCCGGCCCAGCGTAGTTGAGGACTTGATTATTCCGCTAGTACCCTCCTGCCATGACCCCGCGCGTGTCGTCGAGCCCCGCACCGGCCGACCCGACCCCCGGCACGGCTACCCGCTGGCTGGACCCCGCCGAGCAAGGGGCCTGGCGGGCGTGGATGTACAGCAGCCAGCTCCTGCACGCCCAACTCGACCGCGAGCTCATCCGGGAGACCGGCATCTCCATGACGTACTACGAGATCCTCGTCCAGCTGTCCGAGGCGCCCGAGCGGCGGATGCGCATGAGCCAGCTCGCCGACGAGTGCCTGTCCTCCCGCAGCCGGCTGTCACACGCCGTCGCCCGGCTGGAGGAGCGTGGGTGGATCCAGCGGCAGACCTGCCCCGAGGGCGGCCGCGGCCAGCTCGCCGTCCTCACCGACGAGGGCTACGCCGCGCTGGAGTCCGCCGCGCCGGTGCACGTGGCCAGCGTGCGAGCACACCTGTTCGACCAGCTCAGCCCGGCCCAGGTGGAGGCGATGCGCGACGTCGGTGAGACGCTGCTCCGCCACCTCGACGCCCGCTGACCGCACCACCGACGGCGCTCAGCCGGTCCAGACCTCGGCGACCCGTGCGGCGACGTCGGTGCCTGCCGGCGCACGGTTTCCCACCCGGTCGAGTGGCACGACCCTCACCGGTTCCGCGACAGGCTCCCCGGGTCACTACTCTGCGCCGGTGACCTGCCACCGAGCGAGCTGCGCAGCGGCGGGATGCTGAGCGACCACAGCGGGGTGCGCCTGCCCCACGTCGAGCAGTCCCCCACCCGCCAGGTCGGCAAGCGGGTGATCATCGCGGCCGTGGTGCTGATCCTGACCGTGGCGATCGTGTACCTGGACCGCGACGGCTACCGGGACAACAACGGCGGCGAGATCAGCGTCCTCGACGCGACCTACTACGCCACCGTCACCCTCTCCACGACCGGGTACGGCGACATCACCCCGGTGGCGCCCAGCGCGCGGCTGGTCAACATCCTGGTGATCACCCCGCTGCGCATCATGTTCCTGCTCATCCTCATCGGCACGACCGTCGAGGCGCTCACCGCGAGCTGCCGGGAGGAGTTCCGGATCCGACGCTGGAGGTCTCGCGTGCGCCAGCACGTCGTTGTGTGCGGTTACGGCACCAAGGGCCGCAGCGCCATCCGCGCGCTGCTGGGCAACGGCACGCCCGCGGACACCATCGTGGTCGTCGACGCCGACCCGGGGGCTGTCGAGGAGGCCAGCGCCGCCGGGCTGACGGCGGTGCACGGCGACGCCGGCCGGGCCGACGTGCTGCGCCGGACGTCGGTCGAGAAGGCCCGGGCCGTGATCGTCGCGGCCAACCGGGACGATGCCGCGGTGCTGATCGTGCTCACGGTCCGGCAGCTCAACCCCACGGTGCCGATCACCGCGAGCGTCCGCGAGGAGGAGAACGCCAGCCTGCTGCGCCAGTCCGGCGCCGACTCGGTGATCACCTCGTCGGCCGCGGCCGGCCGGCTGCTGGGCCTGTCCACCGACAGCCCGAAGGTGGTGGCCGTCGTGGAGGACCTGCTCACCGCCGGGCGGGGGTTGGACCTGGTCCAGCGGCACGTCGCCCAGTCGGAGGTGGGGCTGGACGCACGGTCGCTGCGCGACGTCGTCCTGTCGGTCACCCGCGGCGGCCGGACGCTGCGCTACGACGACCCGCTGATCGGCGAGCTCCAGACCGGCGACGTCCTCGTCGTCGTCCGCAGCCATACCTGACCGGGTCAGTCCACCCGCCGCACCCAGGTGACGGTGGGCTCGCCTCTCCCCCGAAGTTCGACCTCGGCGTCGCGGCGCCAGTGTTCCTGCTCCCGCTCGTCGGCTGCCTGGACGGTCGCCTCGCTGACCACTGCCCGGCCGGGATGCTCCTTGGCCAGCTCGGTGAGCCGCGCCGCCTCGTTCACCGGGTCGCCGATCACGGTGTACTCGAGCCGGCTGGC
>JAOPWO010000188.1 GCA_025965635.1 Modestobacter sp.
GTCGCCTTGAGGCCCTGCTCCACCATCGAGCCGATGCCGGTGATGGTCCGCTCGCGCACCGGGCGGGTGATCATCCCGGCCTGGCAGAAGCGGCAGCCGCGGGTGCAACCGCGGAAGATCTCCACGCTCATCCGCTCGTGCACGCTCTCGGCCCGCGGGACCAGCGGCTGCTTGGGGTAGGGCCACTCGTCGAGGTCCATGACGGTGCGCTTACCGACCCGCGCCGGGACGTCGTCCCGGGTGGGCTGGACGGCGGCGATCGTCCCGTCGCCGGCATAGGAGACCGCGAAGAAGCGCGGCACGTACACGCCGTCGACCCGGGCCAGCCGGGCGAGCAGCTCGACCCGGCCGCCGGGGCGGCCCTGGTCCTTCCAGGCCCGGACGACGTCGGTGATGTCGCCGACGACCTGCTCGCCGTCGCCGAGGACGGCGCAGTCGATGAAATCGCTGACCGGCTCCGGGTTGAAGGCGGCGTGGCCGCCGGCGACGACGACCGGGTGGGTCTCGTCGCGGTCGACCGCGTGCAGCGGGACGCCGGCCAGGTCGAGGGCCTCGAGCAGGTTGGTGTAGCCCAGCTCGGTGGCGAAGCTGACACCCAGCAGGTCGAAGGCCGCGACCGGGCGGTGGTTCTCCAGGGTGAACTGGCCGACGCCGGCCTCGCGCATCAGGGCGGCGAGGTCGGGCCAGACGGCGTAGGTGCGCTCGGCGAGGGCGTCCGGACGCTCGTTGAGCACCTCGTAGAGGATCATGAGGCCCTGGTTGGGCAGGCCGACCTCGTACGCGTCGGGGTACATCAGCGCCCAGTGGACGGCGACGTCGTCCCACGGCTTGGTCTGGGCGTTGAGCTCACCGCCGACGTACTGGATCGGCTTCTGCACCTGGGCGAGCAGGGGTTCCAGCTGGGGGTACAGCGAGTCCACAGTCATGACCCGTCCAGGGTAGCCGCCATCCCCCGGGGGCCATGTCGGCCGACATGGCCCCCGGCAGGTCAGAGCTGCGGGAAGAACAGCGCGATCTCGCGGGCGGCGGACTCGGGCGAGTCCGAGCCGTGCACGATGTTCGACTGCACCTCCAGGGCGAAGTCGCCACGGATGGTGCCCGGCGCGGCCTTGACCGGGTCGGTGGCGCCGGCCAGCGCGCGGAACGCCTCGATGGCGCGGGGCCCCTCGACGACCAGGGCCAGCAGCGGCGCGCTGGTGATGAACTCGACCAGCGAACCGAAGAACGGGCGGTCACGGTGCTCGCCGTAGTGCTCCTCGGCGACCTCGGCGGTCAGCGTGCGGAGCTCGGCGGCGACCAGACGCAGGCCCTTGGCCTCGAGCCGGGCGACGACCTGGCCGGTCAGGCCACGGGCCACGCCATCGGGCTTGACGAGGACGAGGGTGCGTTCAACGGTGGGTGCAGACACGGCGGGAGCCTACGACACAGCACCCTCACGTCAATGTGGGTTGACAACCTGGTCGGGCGTCAATCACAGTTGACGGCATGCCCACCTCCACCGACGTCACCACCGCGGCCGCGGCGGACGACCCGGCCACCGGGCTGCGGGCCATCCGGGCCCTCCGCGATCTGGCCGACCGCCTGGAGGCCCACCAGGTGGCCAACGCCCGCTCCCGCGGCTGGTCCTGGCAGCAGATCGCCGAGGCCCTCGGCGTCACCCGGCAGGCCGCCCACAAGAAGCACGCACGCAGCAGGAAGGACGTCTGACGTGTTCGAACGGTTCACCGACGAGGCGCGGCAGGTCGTCGTCCGCGCCCAGGACGAGGCGCGCCACCTGAGGGCCGGCCAGGTCGAGCCGGTCCACCTGCTGCTGGCGATCGCCGCCGACCCCGGCCCCGGCGGCGAGACGATGCGGGCGGCCGGCATCGACCGGGACCGGCTGCACCGGGCCGTGGCCGCCAGCACCGACGAGTTGGACGCCGAGGCGCTGGCGGCGTTCGGCGTCGACCTGGAGCAGGTCCGGGCGGCTGCCGAGGCCGCCTTCGGTCCGGGGGCCCTCGACCCGCCGGGCACCGAGGGGCACCTGCGCTTCGCCGACGGCAGCAAGAAGTCCCTCGAGCAGGCCCTGCGGCACGTCCTGGCCCGCCGCGGGCTGGCCCGCCGGAACAGGGTCATCGACAGCGGCTGCGTGCTCGTCGGCGTGCTCGCCGTCGAGGACCCGGTGGTCACCCGGGTCCTGCGGCAGCTGGGCGCCGATCCGGCCGCGCTGCGCGACCAGGCCGCCCACGCCGCCTGAAGGTCAGCCGGCGGGAGCCGGCGGCGCGTCCGGCCCTGCGTCGTCCCGGACCGGGGGCACCGCCGGCCCGGCTTCCGGCGGCGGGCCGAACGGGGAGCCCAGCAGCTCCTTGCGGATCTGCAGCAGGTACAGCCAGATCAGCACGAAGATCCCGCCGACCAGCCACATCGCTGAACCGAGCAGCCCGGTGAGCAGCAGCGGCACCTGGAGCACGGTGCCGGTCAGCAGGCCGCGCGGCTTGCGCTGCAGGCCGCTGGCCAGGATCAGCAGCACGGCCAGCGCGATCAGGAAGGTCAGCCGGGCGCCGGTCAGGCCCGGTCCGGTCTGCGCGATGCCGCGCGGCACGAACAGGACGGCGATCCCCTCCAGCAGCAGGATCGCCGCGGCCGCCCCGTTGAGCGCCTTTCCCGCGCGGACCGGGTCGGGAGCGGTCACGACGACCGGCCCGCCAGCAGGTCGCGGGCCTCCCCCGCGGTGATGACGCTGCCGGTGACCAGCACGCCCGACCCGCCCAGGGCGTCGTCCGGCCCGGCCTCGGCCAGCTCCATCGCCGACTCCAGCGCATCGACCAGCTGCGGGTGGACGCTGACCCGGTCGGCACCGAAGACGTCGACGGCCAGCGCGCCCAGCTCGTCGGCGGGCATCGCGCGCGGCGAGCTGTTCTGCGTCACGACCAGCTCGGCGCACAGGCCCTCCAGCACGGCGAGCATCCCGGCGACGTCCTTGCCGCGGACGACGCCCACGACGCCGACCAGGCGGGTGAAGTCGAAGGACTCCCGGACCGCCTCGACCGTCGCGGTCATACCGGCCGGGTTGTGCGCAGCGTCCACGAGCACCGCCGGCGAGCTGCGCACCCGCTCCAGCCGGCCGGGCGAGCGGACGGCGGCGAAGGCGGCGCGCACGACCTCGGGATCGATCGGCCCGCTGCCCGCCCCCGCACCGAGGAACGCCTCCACCGCGGCCAGTGCAACGGCGGCGTTCTGCGCCTGGTGGGCACCGAACAGCGGCAGGAACACCTCGGGGTACTCACCGCCCAGCCCCTGCAGCCGGACCTGCTGCCCCCCCACCGCGACCCGCCGCTCCAGGACGCCGAACTCGGTGCCCTCCCGCGCCACGGTCGCGTCGACCTCGATGGCCCGCCGCACCAGGGCCTCCAGCGCACCGGCCGGCTGGTGGGCGAGGACGGCGACGACCCCGCCGTCCGGGCTGCCCTCGGGGAGCACGTCGTCGCCGGGGCCTGGCTTGATGATCCCGGCCTTCTCGGTGGCGATGGTTGCCACGTCCGGGCCGAGGTACTCGGCGTGGTCGAGGGCGACCGGGGTGACGACGGCGATCCGCGCGTCGGCGACGTTGGTGGCGTCCCAGGTGCCGCCCATGCCGACCTCGATGACGGCGACGTCGACCGGGGCGTCGGCGAAGGCGGCGTACGCCATGGCCACCACCACCTCGAAGAAGGACAGGGGTACGCCGGCGGAGCCGGCGGGGCCGCGGCTGCCGGCGTCGACCATGGCCACGTAGGGGGCGATGTCGTCGTACACCTCGACGAACCGCTCGGCGCTGATCGGCTCGCCCTCGAGCACGATCCGCTCGCGCATCATGGTCAGGTGCGGGCTGGTGAACCGGCCGACGCGCAGGCCGAAGCCGCGCAGCAGCTCGTCGACCATGCGGGCGGTCGTGGTCTTGCCGTTGGTGCCGGTGACCTGGATGACCGGCATCGCCCGGTGCGGGGAGCCGAGCAGGTCGACCAGCGCGGTGATGCGGGTCAGCGACGGTTCGAGGCGGCTCTCGGGCCACCGCGCCAGCAGCGCCTGCTCGACCCGGGCCAGTTCGGAGCTGCCGGCGGTCTGCCCGTGGGAGAGGGGTGTGCTCACCGCTCCTAGGATGCCAGTCATGGTTGCCGACACCTCTGCCCCGGACAGCACTGCCCCGGGAACGGCCGGCGGCGTACCCGAGAAGCCGTCCCTGGACGGCCTCGAGGACAAGTGGGTCGCCCGCTGGGCCGCCGACGACACGTACGCCTTCGACCGGGCCGCGGCACTGTCCGCCCCGCGCGACCAGACCTACGCCATCGACACCCCGCCGCCGACCGCCAGCGGGTCGCTGCACGTGGGGCACGTGTTCAGCTACACCCACACCGACTTCGTCGCCCGCTACCAGCGGATGCGCGGCAAGCACGTCTTCTACCCGATGGGCTGGGACGACAACGGGCTGCCCACCGAGCGGCGCGTGCAGAACTACTACGGCGTGCGCTGCGACCCCTCGCTCCCCTACGACGACTCGTTCGAGCCCCCGGCCAAGCCGGGCAAGGACCAGCAGCCGATCTCCCGGCGCAACTTCGTCGAGCTGTGCATGCGGCTGACCGAGGAGGACGAGCGCACCTTCGAGGAGCTGTGGCGCCGGGTCGCGCTGTCGGTCGACTGGACCAACGTCTACCGGACCATCTCGGAGACCTCACGGGCCACCGCGCAGCGGATGTTCCTGCACAACCTGGCCCGCGGCGAGGCCTACGCGCAGGAGGCCCCGACCCTCTGGGACGTCACCTTCCGCACCGCGGTCGCCCAGGCGGAGCTCGAGGACCGGGAGCGCCCGGGTGCCTACCACCGCATCGGGTTCGCCGGCCCGTCCGGTGACCCGGTGTTCATCGAGACCACCCGGCCGGAGCTGCTGCCGGCCTGCGTCGCGCTGGTCGCGCACCCGGACGACGCCCGGTACCAGCCGCTGTTCGGGAAGACCGTGCGGACGCCGCTGTTCGGCGTCGAGGTGCCGGTCGTGGCGCATCGCCTCGCCGAGCCGGACAAGGGCTCGGGCATCGCGATGATCTGCACCTTCGGCGACCTCAACGACGTCACCTGGTGGCGGGAGCTGCAGCTGCCGACCCGCGCCGTCATCGGCTGGGACGGCCGGTTCGTCGCCGACCCGCCGGCCGACGTGCCCGCTGACGTCTACGCGGAGCTGGCCGGCAAGACGTCGTTCAGCGCGCAGCAGCGGATCGTGGAGCTGCTCCGCGAGTCCGGTGACCTGGAGGGCGACCCCAAGCCGATCACCCACCCGGTGAAGTTCTTCGAGAAGGGCGAGCGCCCGCTGGAGATCGTCACCACCCGCCAGTGGTACATCCGCAACGGCGGCCGGGACGCCGGCCTTCGCGAGGCGCTGCTGGCCCGCGGCCGGGAGATCCAGTGGGTCCCGGAGCACATGCGGCACCGCTACGAGAACTGGGTCGAGGGGCTCAACGGCGACTGGCTGATCAGCCGCCAGCGGTTCTTCGGCGTCCCGTTCCCGGTCTGGTACCGCCTCGACGCCGAGGGCGAGCCCGACCACACCGCCCCGATCCTGGCCCCTGAGTCGGCGCTGCCGGTCGACCCGTCCTCCGACGTGCCCGAGGGGTTCACCGCCGACCAGCGCGGCGTGCCGGGCGGTTTCATGGCCGACCCCGACGTGATGGACACCTGGGCGACGTCGTCGCTGTCGCCCCAGGTCTCCTCCGGCTGGGACACCGACCCGGAGCTGTTCGCGCACGTCTTCCCGATGGACCTGCGTCCCCAGGCGCACGACATCATCCGCACCTGGCTGTTCTCCACCGTGGTGCGGGCGCACTACGAGCACGGTCAGGTGCCCTGGTCGCACGCGGCGATCTCCGGGTTCGTGGTCGACCCCGACCGCAAGAAGATGTCGAAGTCCAAGGGCAACGCCACGACGCCGATCGACGTCCTGGAGCGGTACGGGACCGATGCCGTCCGCTGGCGCGCCGCCGGCGCCCGGCCCGGTGCCGACAGCCCGTTCGACGAGACGCAGATGAAGGTCGGCCGCCGGCTGGCCATGAAGATCCTCAACGTGGGGAAGTTCGTGCTGGGGCTCGGGGCCTCCACCGGGCTGACCGCCGCCGACGTCACCGAGCCGCTGGACCGCGCACTGCTCACCCGGCTGGCCACGGTCGTCGACGAGGCGACGGCGGCGCTGGAGGCCTACAACTACACCCGCGCGCTCGAGGTCGCCGAGACGTTCTTCTGGTCGTTCTGCGACGACTACGTGGAGCTGGTCAAGACCCGGGCCTACGGCGACGACGCCGCCGCGGTGTCCGCGCTGGCGACGCTGGCGCTGGCCCTGTCGGTGCAGCTGCGGCTGTTCGCGCCGGTGCTGCCGTTCGTCACCGAGGAGGTCTGGTCCTGGTGGCAGACCGGCTCGGTGCACCGGGCTCCGTGGCCGGTGGCCTCCGAGCTGCCGACCGGTGGGGACCCGGTGGTGCTGACCGTGGCCGCCGAGGCGCTGGCCGCGGTGCGCAAGGCGAAGTCCGAGGCCAAGCAGTCGATGCGCGCCGACGTCGCCTCGGCGGTGGTGACCGCTCCGGAGGCCCAGGTGCCGATGGTCGAGTCCGTGCGGGTCGACCTGACCAATGCCGGGCGGATCGCCGAGCTCAGCGCGGTGGCCGGCGACGGGCCGCTGCGGGTGGACGTCGTGCTGGCGCAGCCGGCCGGGTAGCCCCGCTCCGGGCGTCGACCTGGCCGGTGGCCGGCCAGCGCTTGCGGGCCCCGGAACGCAGGACGGCCCGCCTCCCCGAGGGGGGCGGGCCGTCCTGCGCGACGGACTACGCGGACTTCTCGCGGTTCACGCGGGAGGGCTTGCGGGGCACGATCGTCGGGGCCACGCGCTCCAGCACGACGTCCTTGGTGATGACGACGGTCGCCACGTCCTCGCGGCTCGGGACGTCGTACATCACCGACTGGAGGACCTCCTCCATGATGGCCCGCAGCCCGCGGGCACCGGTGCCGCGCAGGATCGCCTGGTCGGCGATCGCCTCGAGGGCGTCGTCGGTGAACTCCAGCTCCACCCCGTCGAGGTCGAACAGCTTCCGGTACTGGCGCACCAGGGCGTTCTTCGGCTCGGTGAGGATGTTGATCAGCGCCTCGCGGTCCAGCTTCTGCACGCTGGTGATCACCGGGAGCCGGCCGATGAACTCGGGGATCATGCCGAACTTCAGCAGGTCCTCGGGCATGACCTCGGCGAAGGCGTTGGCCTGCTCGATCTCGGCCTTGCCGCGGACCTCGGCGCCGAAGCCGATGCCCTGCTTGCCGACCCGCTGCTCGATGACCTTGTCCAGGCCGGCGAACGCGCCACCGACGATGAACAGCACGTTGGTGGTGTCGATCTGGATGAACTCCTGGTGCGGGTGCTTGCGCCCACCCTGGGGCGGCACCGACGCGGTCGTCCCCTCCAGGATCTTCAGCAGCGCCTGCTGCACGCCCTCGCCAGAGACGTCGCGGGTGATCGACGGGTTCTCGCTCTTGCGGGCGATCTTGTCGACCTCGTCGATGTAGATGATCCCGGTCTCGGCGCGCTTGACGTCGTAGTCGGCCGCCTGGATCAGC
>JAOPWO010000209.1 GCA_025965635.1 Modestobacter sp.
TGCGGAAACTGACCTTCGGCATGAACCTGAGCCTGGACGGCTACATCGCCGCGCCCGGCGACGACCTCGGCTGGAGCGTGCCGAGCGACGAGCTGTTCCAGTGGTGGTCCGACCGGGTGGGGGCGACGGGCCTGGCGCTGTACGGGCGCAAACTGTGGGAGACGATGAGTTCCCACTGGCCGACCGCCGACCAGCAGCCCGGCGCCACACCGGCGGAGATCGAGTTCGCCCGCCGCTGGCAGGACATGCCGAAGGTGGTGTTCTCCTCCACGATCAGCACGGTCGACTGGAACACCCGCCTGGTCACCGGCGACGCGGTCACCGAGATCACCCGGCTCAAAGCCGAGGACGGCGGCCCCATCGACATCGGCGGCGCCACCCTCGCCGCAGCGGCGATGCGGGCCGGGCTGATCGACGAGTACGTGCTGGCCACCGCACCGGTCCTGGTGGGCGGCGGCACGCCGTTCTTCACGGCCCTGGACAACCGGGTGGACCTGACCCTGGTGGAGACCCGGACGTTTCCCGACGGCGTGCTCCTGACCAGGTACGAGACCAGGCGGTGAATACCCGACCTCGGATCGGCGCGGGCTCGGGCCACCCACGGATCTCGTGGCCGTGAGGGGATCCCCCGTCGGGACGACGGTCCCCTCGGAGTGAGCTTCCCGGCCCACCCGGGACCACCCACTGACGGACGCCCGCGTCCACACTCCCCCGCCCTTCCGGCGACAGAGGCAGCCGGCATGCTGATCGGGGTGGGACGCGCGTCGCCGACGCCGCCAGCGTGCCGACGTGCGAGCCGAGCATCCTGTTCCGCAGCCCGTGTCGAGACCGCGGACCGGGCGCCGCGGCGTCACCGGGGTGACTGCCGCCAGTCCCTCCAGTCCCCGGAAGGTCCAGCAAGACCCATCCGCCTCCGGACGTCACCGACCATGAACGTCCAGGTCCGGGGCCATGTCCATGACGAGTCGCAGGTGCTCGATCACGCGGGACGATCCGCGATGGACCACGACATCTGAGTCGTCACACCGGGGGCGCGACCGCCCCGACCTGCAGCGACACGCGCCGGACCCTGTTCCGCCGTCGAGGGGGCGCGCGCCCGGACTCCAGCGGACGGCGCGTCGCCGCGGACGGCTGTCCGGCGGATTCCGTCACGATGCGGCGTCGTTGTGACCTACGTCGCATTTTCTGCGCTAGCGTTCCGAGCCCTGTGGGCGCTGACGTCCGCCGGGCAGCTGGCGCCCGGGCGTCAGGGGGCGGCCACCGGAAGTCGACCGAGAGAGAGGGCGTGCCCGTTCGTGCTCAGCATCGAAGGGCTCCACGTGACCTACGGCGGAGCGGTCCAGGCTCTGCGCGGGGTGTCCATGCAGGTCCCGGACGGCAAGGTCGTCGCGGTGCTCGGCAGCAACGGCGCGGGCAAGAGCACGCTGCTGCGCACCATCTCCGGCACGCTCCGGCTGCACCGCGGGAAGATCGACTCCGGGTCGGTCCGCTTCGGGGACGTCGACCTCGGGTCCCGCGATCCCGGTCAGACGGTCCGCCTCGGCGTGGTGCAGGTCCCCGAAGGGCGCCGCATCTTCGGCCGGCTGACCGTCGAGGAGAACCTGCGCGCCGGGGGCATGGGCAACCGCGACAAGGCCGCGAAGGCCAGGGCGCAGGCCCGGGTGTACGAGATGTTCCCGGTGCTCGAGGAGCGCAAGGCGCAGCGCGGCGCCCTGCTGTCCGGCGGCGAGCAGCAGATGCTGGCGATCGGACGGGCACTGATGGCCAGCCCCAAGCTGCTGCTGCTCGACGAGCCGTCCCTGGGTCTCGCCCCGCGGATCATCGGCCAGATCGGCGAGGTGGTCGCCGAGATCAACCGGCAGGGCACGTCGGTGCTCCTGGTCGAGCAGAACGCGACCATGGCGCTCGGGGTGGCCGACACGGCCTACGTCCTCGACGTGGGCGAGGTGTCGCTGTCCGGCTCGGCCCGGGAGCTCTCGCAGACCGACGAGGTGCAGCGGCTCTACCTGGGTCACGACGCCGACCAGCCGCAGGAGCGCGCTGCCCCCCGAGCCCACCGGACGCTCTCCCGGTGGACGGCGTGACGGCGTCGGGCGCCGCCGAGGCGCAGACCCGCTCCGACGTGCCGAGCGTGGAGGTCGCGCACGTCAGCGTCCGGTTCGGGGCGATCACGGCTCTGTCCGACGTCTCGTTCACCGTGGCGCCCGGTGCGATCCACGCCATCATCGGTCCCAACGGCGCCGGCAAGTCCACGATGTTCAACGTCCTGTCCGGCGTCTACCAGGCCGCGGAGGGCGAGGTCCGCTTCGGCGACGCCCGGCTGGACCGGATGCGGCCGTACCAGATCGCCGGGATCGGCGTGGCGCGGGCGTTCCAGAACATCGCCTTGTCCAGCACCCAGTCGGTGGCCGAGAACCTGATGCTCGGCCGCCACCACCTGACGAAGGCCGGGTTCATCGCCGCCGGCCTACGGCTGCCGCGCGCCACCCGGGAGGGCAAGCGGCACGGGGAACGGGTGGCCGAGATCGCCGACTTCCTGGAGCTCGGCGACAAGCTGCACACGCCGGTCGGCGTGCTCTCCTACGGCGACCAGAAGCGGGTGGAGGTCGCCCGGGCGCTGTGCACCGAACCGCGGCTGCTGCTGCTCGACGAGCCGGTGGCCGGCATGAACGCCGAGGAGACCGACCGGATGGCCGAGGCGATCCGGGAGATCCGGTCCGCGCTCGGCATCTCGATCATCCTCGTCGAGCACGACATGGGCATGGTCATGTCCCTGGCCGACCGGGTGACGGTCCTGGACTTCGGCCGCCGGATCGCCGACGGCACACCCGCCGAGGTGCAGGCCGACCCCGAGGTCATCCGGGCCTACCTGGGCTCCGGCGACGAGATCGACCCATCCGAGGCCGCCGCGTCCCAAGGCGCCCGGGACCACTCCTCCGACATCCCCGGGACGGCCTCGTGACCCAGTTCCTGTCCCTGCTGCTCAACGGCATCTCGCTGGGGGTGCTGTACGCCCTGATCGCCATGGGCTTCGTGATCATCTTCAAGGCCAGCGAGGTCGTGAGCTTCATGCACGGCTCGCTGCTGCTGCTGGGGGCCTACGCCATCGCCCGGCTGTCCGGGCCGCTCGGGTTCTTCCCCGCCATCCTGGTCGCCCTGCTGATCACCGGCGCCGCGGCGATCGTCGTCGAGCGGCTGATCATCAACCGGCTGCGCGGCGCGCCGGTGATCAGCCTGGCCATCGTCACCATCGGCGTCGACATCATCCTGCTGACCGAGCTGATCCGGCGGATCGGCTCGGACATCCTCAACGTGCCCCACCCGTGGGGCGGGGACTCCTTCCAGCTCGGCGCGGTCGGGATCAGCCAGAACCGGCTCATCGCGATCGGCGTCGCCGGCGTCCTCATCGCGCTGTTCTTCGCTGCCTTCAAGTACTCCAACTGGGGCATCGCCATGCGCGCCTCCGCCGAGGACGGCGAGACGGCGGCGCTGATGGGTATCCGCCAGGGTCAGGTCTCCGCGCTGGCCTGGGTCATCGCCGGCGTGCTGGCGGCGGTCGCGGCGCTGTTCCTCGTCGGGTCGCCCACCCCCGGGGTGACGCCGTCGGCGTACGCCGTGGCGCTGCGGGCCTTCCCGGCCGCCATCCTCGGCGGCCTGGACTCCGTCGGTGGCGCGCTGGTGGGTGGGCTGCTGATCGGGGTCGCCGAGGCGCTCGCGGCCGGGTACCAGGACCAGCTGCTGTTCCTGGGCCGTGGGTTCAGCGCCGTCGTGCCGTTCATCGTGATGATCGTGGTGCTGATGTTCCGGCCCTCCGGGCTCTTCGGGACCAAGGAGCTCACCCGTGTCTGAGGCGACCGCCACGCGGGGCCGGGGAGCGTCCCGGGCGGAGACCCGCCGGTCCGGAGCGCCGCAACGCCGCCGGTTGATCACGCTGCTGCTGGTCGTCGCCGCGCTCGTGGTGATGCTGCTGCTGCCCCTCTACGTCCCGGAGTTCTGGCTGCGCACCGGCTTCGCGGTGTTCGGTGCGGTGGTCGGTGCGATCGGGCTCAACCTGCTGGTCGGCACCACCGGCCAGCTGTCCCTCGCGCACGCCTTCTTCCTCGCCGTCGGCGCGGTCAGCTACGTCTACGTGTCCGGTGAGTCCGGCGGCATCGGGATCGCCGACCTGTCCGGCCTGGGGCTGCCACCGGTCATCGGCATGCTGGTCGGAGTGCTCCTTGCCGGGCTCGCCGGGCTGCTGTTCAGCCCGCTCGCGGCGCGGCTGCGCGGCATCTACCTGGGTGTCGCCTCGCTGGCGCTGGTGTTCATCGGGGTCCACGTGCTGAACGCCTGGACCTCGGTCACGGGCGGCTTCAACGGCCGCTCGGCACCGGAGTTCTCGCTGTTCGGCTTCACGTTCGGCAACACCGACCCGGACCTGTTCGTCCTGGGCGTGCCGTTCCGGGAGGCCGAGCGGCTGTGGTACCTCGGGCTGGTCCTGGCTCTGGGCGCCTACCTCTTCGCCCGCAACCTGCTGCGCAGCCGCCCCGGCCGGGCGCTGCAGACCCTGCGGGACAGCGAGGTCGCGGCGTCGGTCATGGGGGTCAACGTCCAGGGCTACAAGGCGCGGATCTTCCTGGTCAGCTCGATGTACGGCGGGCTCTCCGGGGTCATGTACGCCCTGTCCATCGGCAGCATCGCGCCGGAGTCCTTCGGTCTCGAGGTCTCCATCCTCTACCTCGCCATGATCGTGCTCGGCGGGCTCGGCTCGGTGAACGGCGCGGTGCTCGGAGCGCTGTTCGTCAGCGCTCTCCCGCTGGTCTTCCAGCGCTACGCCGACGCCATCCCCTTCGTGGGCGGCCAGGGGGAGGGCGGTCTGGCGGCCGGTGAGGCGGCCAGGTTCCTCTTCGGCGCCGCGATCGTCCTCGTCATCCTCTTCGAGCCCGCCGGCCTCGCCGGCATCGCCCGGCGCCTCACCCGCCGCGGCGGCGGCGCAGGTGGCCGGGCCACCTCGCCGCCGGGCGATGCCCCCAGTCGTCCCACCAGCCCCGACCCGTCAGAGAAGCCAGCACAAGGGAGTCCCACGTGAGACTGAGCAAGCGTTCCACCGGCGCGACGATGCTCGCCGCCGCCCTCGCCGTCACGGCCAGCGGCTGCAGCACCAAGGCGCCGGAGAGCTCCGGGGGCGGCGGTGGAGGAGGCGCCGCGGCCGAGGTGCAGACCGACGTCGGTGTCGAGGGCGAGACCATCACCCTCGGCGTCCTCACCGACCTCACCGGCGTGTTCGCGGCGCTGGGCAACGACATCACCAACGCCAACACGCTGTTCTGGCAGGACAACAAGGTGTGCGACACGTACACCGTCGAGCTGGACGTGCAGGACACCGGTTACGTGCCGCAGCAGGGCGTCCAGCTCTACAGCGGGATGAAGGACGGCATCCTGGCCATGCAGCAGACGATCGGCTCGCCGATCAACACCCCACTGGCGCCGGAGTACGAGGCCGACCAGATCGTCAACTTCCCCTCGGCGTGGTCGAAGACCCTGACCGAGATTCCCGGCACCGGTGTCGTGGGCGCGACGTACGACGTCGAGATCGACTACGGCTACAGATACATGCTGGAGGAGGGCCTGCTGGCAGAGGGCGACACCGTCG
>JAOPWO010000235.1 GCA_025965635.1 Modestobacter sp.
CCGCGGCCGGTCGCCGCCGACGACCTGCTGCCCGAGCGTGCCCTGGCCGGTGACCCGACGGCCCGGGCCGCGCTCACCGAACGGGTGGCCGTGCCGCTGCAGTCGGCCGGCGCCGAGGTCCTCGAGACCGTGCGGGTGGTGCTGGGCAACGGGGGGAACCTGGAGGCCAGCGCCCGAGCGCTGTTCGTGCACACCAACACCGTCCGATACCGGCTGAAGCGGGCGACCGAGCTCACCGGGTACTCCCCCACCGACCCCCGCGGCAGCTGGACGCTGCAGCTCACGCTGGCCCTCACCGAGCTCGAGGTCGACCGGTCGCTCTGGCACTGAGCGGCCGCTCAGCACCGGAGGACACGGCTGTCATTGTGGGCTCTGCCACCGACACGCGGCCCGATCTGTGGTTGACGCACCTGACTTTGGAGGGATCCTCCAAAAAGGTGACCGGATCTTTCGTGCCCCTCCGCGCCGCGGATCCCGGCCGGGACTGGCACGGTGAGGAGGTGCTGGCCGTCCTCGCTCCCGGACAGGGTGCCCAGAAGCCCGGAATGCTGACCCCTTGGCTGGAGCTGCCCGGCGCGGAGCCCTTCTTCCGCTGGGCCGGCGCCATCGCCGACGCCGACCTCCTCGAGCTCGGCACGACCGGCGACGCGGAGGCGATCAAGGACACCGCGGTCACCCAGCCGCTCGTGGTCGCGATGAGCCTGTTCATCGCCCGGGAGCTGGGCGGCCTGCCCGGCCCCGTGGTGCACAGCCCGCAAGCCGGCCGCGACGTCGTCATCGCCGGCCACAGCGTCGGTGAGCTCACCGCCGCGGCGCTGGCCGGGGTGCTGTCGGTGGTGGCGGCGATCGCCCTCACCGCGGTCCGCGGCCGGGCGATGGCCCGCTCCTGCGCCCAGACCCCGACCGGGATGTCCGCCGTCCTGGGCGGCGAACCCGACGAGGTGCTCGCCGCGATCGAGCGGCACGGACTGGTGCCGGCCAACCGCAACGGCGGCGGGCAGGTCGTGGCCGCCGGGTCGCTCGACAGGCTGGCCGCGCTCAAGGCCGACCCGCCGGCCAAGGCCCGGATCATGCCGCTGCCGGTGGCCGGCGCGTTCCACACCGAGTACATGGCCACCGCCCGGGTGGAGCTGGAGGCGTTGGTCGACGGGCTGCACCCGGCCGACCCCAGCCGGCTGCTGCTGTCCAACGCCGACGGCGCCGCCGTCGACTCCGGCGCCGGGGCGCTGGCCCGACTGGTCAGCCAGGTCACCAGCCCGGTCCGCTTCGACGCCTGCCTCGCCACCTTGCGCGACCTCGGCGTCACGGCCGTCCTGGAGCTGCCGCCGGCCGGCGCCCTGGCCGGGCTGGCCAAGCGCGAGTGGAAGGGCTCGGACATCGAGGTGCTCGCCCTGGCCGGGCCGGCCGACCTCGACCGCGCCCGCCAGCTCATCACCACCGAGCGCACCCGGTCCGAGGCCGAGCACTTCCCCGACTGGCGCGTCGTCGTCTCCCCCGTGCGCGGCACGGTCAGCCCCGCCGACGTCACCGAGGGCACCCACCTGCCGGCCGGCTCCCCGCTGGGCTCCGTCCGCAGCCGCCGCGAGGAGGTCAAGGTCTCCGCCGGCTACGACGGCGTCCTCGCCGAGTGGCTGGTGCACGAGGGCGACCTCGTCGACGCAGGCGATCCACTGGCCCGTCTCTACCCGGAGGTCTCGGCATGACGAACACGACGCCGGAGCGAGCATCGCAGGCAGCCGCAGCGGCAGCGACCGAGGAGCGGAACGAGGGCGGGGCGGGGCAGCGTCATCGCCCCTTGAAGATCCAGCAGGGCGCGGCCGGCGCCCGTGTCCTCGGGCTGGGCTCCTACCGCCCCCGCCGGCGGGTGACGAACGACGAGCTGTCCCGCACCATGGACACCAACGACGAGTGGATCCAGTCCCGCGTCGGCATCGCCGAGCGCCGCTGGGCCGAGCCCGACGAGACCCTCATCGAGATGGCCGTGGCCGCCGGCGGCAAGGCCCTGGCCGCCAGCGGGCTCGCCCCGGATGCCGTCGACCTGGTGATCGTGGCCAGTGCGAGCCTGCGCAAGCCGATCCCCGGCATGGGGCCGCTGGTGGCCCATCGGCTCGGCGTCACCCGTCCCGGCGCGTTCGACCTCAACGCCGGGTGCGCCGGCTTCTGCTACGCCCTGGGGCTGGCGGTCGACTCCATCCGGGCGGGCTCGGCGACCAACGCGCTGATCATCGGGGTGGAGCGGCTCACCGATGTCACCGACCTGACCGACCGCGGCACCGCGGTGATCTTCGCCGACGGGGCCGGGGCGATGGTCATCGGCGCCTCCGACGAGCCGGGCATCGGCCCGGTGGTCTGGGGCAGCGACGGCGACCAGCACACCGCCATCTCCATCCCCGAGGGTCTGCCGCACATGACCATGGCCGGTCAGGCGGTGTACCGGTGGGCGACCACCAAGCTCACCGAGACACTCGTCGCCGCCATGGAGCGGGCCGGCGTCGGGCCGCGGGACATCGACGTCTTCGCCCCGCACCAGGCCAACCTGCGGATCATCGAGTCGATGGCCAAGAAGCTCGGCCTGCCCGAGTCGACGGTCATCGCCCGGGACATCGTCCAGTCGGGCAACACGTCGGCGGCGTCCGTGCCGCTGGCGCTGTGCGCCCTGCTGGAGTCGGGTGAGGCCAAGAGCGGCGACACCGCGCTCGTCCTCGGCTACGGCGCCGGGCTGACCTTCGCCGGCCAGGTCCTGCAGCTGCCCTGAGCCGCACCACCGCACGACCCATACCGCCGGGACGAACGTCCCGGACGCGGTGGGCCGACCCGGCCCCCCGCACCGCCTTCGAGAGAGGACCGCTCGTGAGCAGCACCCAGGAGATCCAGACCGGCGTGGCCGAGATCCTCGAGGAGGTCGCCGGGGTCGCCCCCGCCGACGTCTCCCCCGAGAAGTCCTTCACCGACGACCTCGACGTCGACTCGCTGTCGATGGTCGAGATCGCCACCGCCGTCGAGGACAAGTTCGGTGTCGCCATCCCCGACGACGAGCTCGGCGGCATCAAGACCGTGGGT
>JAOPWO010000243.1 GCA_025965635.1 Modestobacter sp.
CCCGGACGGTGCCGACGTCGTCCCGCTGCACCGGGCCCGCCCGTCCCGCCGCTGGCTCAGCGTTGCCGCTGCGCTGCTGGTCGGCGGGGTCGTCGGCGCCGGTGCCGTCGCGGTCGTCCGAGGTCAGGACGGCGGGGCGGTGATCGCCCAGACCGCGCTGGCCCCGCTGGACGACGACGGCTCCTCCGGCCGGGCCGAGGTCCGGGACCGGAACGGCGCCGGCCGGGTGCTGGAGGTCGACCTCCAGGCACCGGAGCTCGACGACGGCTACTACGAGGTCTGGCTGCTCCAGGCCGACGCGCAGCGGATGGTGCAGGTGGGCGTGGTCCACCGCGGCGCCACCGTGCTGCCGCTGCCCGACGGCATCGACCTGGGCGCCTACCCGCTCGTCGACGTCTCCAGGGAGCCGCTGGACGGCGTGCCCACCCACTCCGGGGTCTCCGTGGCCCGCGG
The DNA here is from genome assembly GCA_025965635.1 of Modestobacter sp. Taxonomy (GTDB): domain Bacteria; phylum Actinomycetota; class Actinomycetes; order Mycobacteriales; family Geodermatophilaceae; genus Modestobacter. Next base: position 454 of record JAOPWO010000243.1, read on the forward strand.
CGAACTGGAGACCTGATCGAGGACGGCGCGGCCGGCCGGGCGGCTCGCCGGTGAGGGGCTGACAGCGCCTGCCGCGTCCTGCCCAGGCCATGGGTCGGTCGTGCCCACGGTGGGCCCGGCCGGGCCCACCGTCCTCACAGCGTGCCGGTCAGCAGCCGTCCCGCGCCGGTGATCGACGGGGTGTGCCCCAGGGCCCGCAGCACCTCGTAGGTGGTGGCGGTCGCGGCGGTGACCACGGGGAGCCCCAGCTCGTCCTCGACCCGCTGGACGGCGGCCAGCGAGGGCATCTGGACGCAGGCGGACAGCACGATCGCCTCGGCGCCCTCCCGCTGCAGGCCGCGGGCGATGGCCGGCAGGCCCTCGGGGTCCAGCCTGCCCACGGCCAGGTTGTCCGGCACCTCCAGGGCCACCGCGTCGAGGACCTCGATGCCCTCGGCCTCGATGTACTCGCGCACCATCTGCGTGAGCGGTGCCATGTAGGGCGTCACGATGGCGACGCGGTGCGCGCCGATCGCCTGCAGGGTGCGGACCAGGGCACCGGCGCTGCTGACCACCTCGGCCGGCTGCCCGTTGGCCCGGGCCGCCTCGGCGATGACCTGCTCGGACTCCTTGTGGGCGCCGGGGCCCTGGGCCATGACGGCGACCAGGCAGGCGTAGGCGATCACGTCGACGTCGGCGTCGGACACCGCCGCGGCGCAGTCGGCGGCCTTGCCGACCATCGCGAGCAGCTCCTCGCGGTTCACCTGCTTCATCCTCGCGCGGGCCGCGTGGAACGTGTAGCGGTGCCCGGTGGCCTCGCTCTGCCGGCGGAAGAGCTCCGGCAGCTCGGTCTCCATGGTCGTGTTCGAGCTCGGCACGATCAGGCCGACCCGCGAGGAGTTCGGCGGCTTCGGCGCCGGGCTGTCCTCGCAGGCCACGGCGTCCGTGCTCAGGTCGGGGCTCATCAGTAACCAACTCCTCCGTCGGGCAGGTCCCCCGGGGTGGGGGTGAGATGTTCGTCAGGGGTCCCGGACGCGGCCTGGTCGGCCAGGGCGCGCCAGACCGCCTCCGGGGTGATCGGGAGACTGCTCAGCGCCACGCCGTAGTCGGCGAGGGCGTCGCAGATGGCGTTGGCGACCGCGGCGCCGGGCGGGATGGTCCCGGCCTCGCCCACGCCGCGGATGCCGAAGGGCGTCACCGGGGACGCCACCTCCGTGTGCAGCAGTTCGATCGGCGGCAGGTCCGCGGCCGTCGGCACGAAGTAGTCCAGCATGGAGCCGTTCACCAGCTGGCCGGTGTCGCCGTCATAGCGCAGCTCCTCGCTCAGCGCCGCGCCGAACCCCTGGGCCAGCGCCCCCCGCACCTGCCCCTCCACGATCGTCGGGTTCACCACCGTGCCGGCGTCGTGCACCATCACGAACCGCTCGACGTCGAACTCCCCGGTGCCCGGGTCGACCGACACCAGCGCCGCCGCGGTGCCGAAGGAGTAGGCGGCATCGGACGGCTCGAAGTGGGACGTCGACTCCAGGCCGGGGTCCTCACCGGGCGGGATCCCCTGCCCGGTGATGGCGGTGGTGAACACCTCGGCCAACGGCACCCCCACCGTCGCGTCGTCCCGGCGACGGACGACGGACCCGGCGATCTCCAGGTGCGCGGCGTCGATCTCCAGCCGCGCCGCGGCCAGCCGCACCGTCTTGGCCGCCAGCTCCTCGGCCGCCTCCCGGAGGGCACCGGCCGCGGCGATCATCGTGCGCGAGGCGAACGCGCCGGTGTTCAGCGGCGAGGCACCGGTGTCCCCGGCGTGCACCGTGACGGCCGTGTAGTCGATGCCGAAGACCTCGCTGACCACCTGTGCGAACGCGGTCTCCGCGCTCTGCCCCATCGTCGAGACCCCGGTGTAGACGTCGATGCCGCCCGACCGGTTGGCCCTCAGCGTGACGCTCTCGTGCGCGCCGAACTGCGATCCGCGCCGGGCCAGGAAGCGTGCGCTGGCGTACCCGGTCCGCTCCACGAAGGACGAGAAGCCGATCCCCGCGATCCGTCCGTCGGCGCGGGGCACCCGGCCGGCGGTGCGGTGCGCCGACCAGCCGATGGCCTCGGCGGCCATCCGGAGGCAGCGCTCGTAGTCGCCGCTGTCGTAGACCGCGCCGGTCGGGTTCTTCCAGGGCAGGTCCTGCTGCTTGACCATGTTCTGGGCCCGCAGTTCCACCGGGTCGATGTCCAGCCGGCGGGCCAGGGTGTCCATCAGCCGCTCGTAGGCGAAGTTGACCTCCGGCTGGCCGTAGCCCCGGTAGGCCCCCACCGGCGTCTTGTTGGTCAGCGTCACCCGCCGTTCGGCGTAGCCGTCCTCCACCCGGTACGGCCCGTTCAGGACCACGCTGGACAGCTGCGCCGACCCGAACGGGGAGTTCCAGCCGCCGATGTCGGTGGCGTAGACGTCGGTCATCGCCAGGATCCGTCCGGTGGCGTCGGCGGCGATCCGGTAGTCGTGCACCGATTCCCGGGCGTGCGTGCTGGCCCGGAAGTGCTCGGCCCGGTCCTCCACCCACTTGACCGGACGCCGCAGCGCCATCGCGTGCAGGCAGGCCAGCACGTCCTCGGGGAAGACGCCCAGCTTGAGGCCGAAGCCACCGCCGACGTCGGAGGCGACCGCCCGCACCTCGCTCTCGGTGAGCCGCAGCGTCTCGGCCAGCTGCTTGCGGATCAGGTGCGGCACCTGGCTGGAGATGTGCACGGTGAGCTCCCGGGCACCGGGCCGCCACTCGGCGACGACGGCCCGCGTCTCCATCGGCAGCGCGGTCACCCGGTTGATCCGGAACCGTCCTTCGACGACGACGTCGGCTTCCAGCATCCGTCGCTCCGGGTCACCACTGCCGTCGGAGTTGGCCGCCAGCAGGTTCGAGTCGAGCACCGAGGGGTGCAGCACCGGGGCGTCGGGCTCCAGGGCGGCGAGCACGTCGACGACGTGCGGCAGCGGTTCGTACTCGATGTCGATGAGCTCCAGGGCGTCCTCGGCCACGTGCCGGCTGGTCGCCGCCACGCTGACCACCGGCTGCCCCTCGTGCGTGGCGACGTCCTGCGCGAGGGCGTAGTACGGCAGCGACGGCGCGCCGGGCACCGGGCGCAGCACGGTCAACGGCTCGGTCGCGGCCCGGACGTCGGTGCCGACGAGCACGTGCTTGACGCCGTCCAGCGTCCAGGCGCGGGAGGCGTCCACCCGGACGATGCGGGCGTGCGGGTAGGGACAGCGACCGACGGCCATGTGCAGCAGGTACGCCGGCTCGACGTCGTCGGTGAACCGCCCGTCGCCGCGGAGCAGCCGGTCGTCCTCCTTGCGGGTCACCGACGAGCCGATCACCCCGCGCGACGCCGCCGGGGCGGTGTCGACGGCGACCGGGCGGTCCAGCGTGGTCATCGCGGGCCTCCCGCGCGGCCGCCGGAGCCGGTCTCGTCGCCGGACCCCGGCTGCGGCACCCCGGCGAACCAGTTCTCGATGGCCGACACGATGTTCTCGTACCCGGTGCACCGGCAGAGCACCCCCGCGATCTCCTCACGGATCTCGGCGCGGGAGGGGCAGCTCCCCTGGTACCCCAGCGCGGTGGCGGTCATCAGGAAACCCGGCGTGCAGAAGCCGCACTGCAGCGCGTGCGCGTCCTTGAACGCCTGCTGGAGCGGGTCGAGCCGGTCGTCGGTGGCCAGGGACTCGACGGTCTGCACGGTCCGGCCATCGAGCTGGCAGGCCAGCATCAGGCAGGACTTCACCGCCTCGCCGTCCACCACGACCGTGCACATCCCGCAGGAGCCCTGCTCGCAGCCGATGTGGGTGCCGGTGAGGCCGAGCCGCGACCGCAGGAAGTCCGCGGCGTGCAGCCGGGGTGGCACGGTCGCGGTCACCTCCTCGCCGTTGACCGTGGTGGTGAGTTCCACCAGCAGCTCGGTGCCGGCCGTGTTCGCAGTCATCGCGGAGCCGGTCACCGTCGGGTGGCCGGGCGCATCTCCGGGACGGTGAGCTCGCCGGCGTCGACGATGAGCTGGTCGTCGAGATGGAGGCTGCAGCCGCGCATCGGGATGTCGAAGTGGCAGGGGGTGTCGTTCGGGCCACCGAGCTCGTTGTTGGGGCCGATGGAGAACATCACGTTGCCGTAGAAGGAGCGCAGCTCCATGCCCATGCCGCCGCCGAACTGGGTCAGGCCGTGCCAGTGGGCCCGCTCGTCCAGGCCCCAGCCGACGTGGGACATGCCGTACCCGCGCGGGTCCTGGAAGCGCTCGATGTAGGAGCGCAGCAGGTCGGCGTCCAGGCTGGACCGCCCGTCCACGCCGCGGATGTCGCGGATGAACCCGGCCTCGATGGTCAGCTCCACCGGGGTCTGCACGTAGGTGTTGAACGGCAGCAGCACGTCACCGGGGGACAGCACGATCCGCCCGTCGACGCCGTCGTCGGCCCCTCCGGTGAACACGAACGCCGCGGGCCAGTGGTCCCAGCGGCCGGGGGTGTCGGTGAACCCGTACTCGCCCACCGTGGGGTAGACGCCCAGGCGGTAGGTGACGTCGGTGCCGGCCGGGCTGGTGATCCGCATGGTCCGCGCCCCGGCCAGCAGCTCGGCGCCGACCTCGACCCGTTCCCGCAGCTCGCGGGTGGGCATCAGCCGGGCCAGCAGCGGGGCAGGCTCCACGGCGGTGAGGATCCGGGTGCCGGCGTCCTGGATGGCGAACTGCTCCTTGCTGAAGAGCAGGAAGGTCAGGTCCACCACCATGTCGGCGGCCTGCAGCGCCTGCACCGCCAGCGGGTTGGTGGCCAGCCCGGACTCGCCGACCGCCCAGGCGCCCTTCGCCGAGGACGGCGCCGGCAGCCGCATGTGGTAGGTCGCCGCACCCAGCTGCTGGGCGGCCCACAGGAACGCATCGGCGTACTCACCGCGCTCGGCGCCCCGGGACAGCACCGCCACGGTCTCGCCCTCGTGCACCGCGGAGAGCCTCAGCTGCTGCAGGCAGATGTCGTTGAACAGGTTCTGGTCCATGGTCGTCTCCAGTTCGGTGGACGGGTCAGTGCGGAGCGGAGCTGAGCTGCGCGAGCAGGTGCGGGCGGACGGCGTCGAGGAAACCGTCGAGGGCGTCCCAGGGCACCATGTGCCCGGCCCCGGGCACGGTGACGATCTCGACATCCGGGCGGGCCCGGCGCAGGTCCGCCACGGCCGGCAACGGGACCACCGGGCTGTCGCCCCCGCGGACCAGCAGCGCGGGCTGCGCGAGCTCCGCCCAGTAGGGGAAGAAGTCCTCGGTCTCGAAGCCTTCGTGGGTCTCCAGCACCGCGGTCTCGTCGCAGCTGGCCAACACCTCGGCGCGCAGCTGGAGCTCCCGCTCCGGCCACTTCGGGTAGAAGCGGCGCACCGCGTCCGCGTCGGTCCCCGCCTGCGCCTGGTGCAGCTGCTGGAGGAAGGCGTCCCGGCTCGTGGGGTACGGGCCGCGGCCCGGACCGGAGACCGGCGGATCGACCAGCACCACCAGCCCGCGGTCCGCCGGGGCGTGCAGCACCGCCCACGCCGCGGCGATCCGGGCGCCCATCGAGTGCCCGACGACCACCGGGTCGACGAGGTCCAGGGCGTCCACCAGGCCGGCGACGTCGGCGGCGTAGTCGGTCAGCCGGTACCGGCCGGTTCCGGCGCGGTCGCTCTGCCCCCGGCCGCGCACGTCCGGCACGGTCACCCGGAAGCCCAGGTCGGCGAACAGCACCGCCAGGAAGTCCGCCGTCTCGGCCGGGCTGGTGATGCCGGGCAGGAACAGCAGGTCCCGGGCGCCGGGCGCACCGTAGCGGAGCACCCGGTGGCGCAGCCCGTTGGCCTGGACGAAGCTGCTCTCGCCGTCGATCTCGACGGTGGTCATCGGTCGGCCTCCGCGGCAGCCCCGGCGGGGAGCTGGTCCAGGGCCCAGGCCAGCCACGGGCCGGCGAGCTCGCGGGCCGCGGGGACCCTGATCCGGTCTGCCATGTAGTCGAGCTTCTCGGCCGCCTTGTCCCGCGAGCAGGCGCCGCTCGCCACCCAGTCCCGGGTCAGCCCGGCGAGCGTCTCCAGGAAGGAGAGCGAGTCCCCCGCCTGGACGTCGTCGGCGCCGCGGAGCCCGCCGACCTCGTGCAGGCCGACCAGCCGGCGGACCTCCGCCAGGCTGACCTGCGCCGAGGCCGGACCGATGCTGCCCAGCCACACGCCGACCGACTCCGCCGAGCGCAGGGAGTGCGGGTACAAGTAGAAGGGGCTGTCCCACTCCATGACGGCGTGGTCGAGCGTCGGACCGCCGGGGAACATCCGTTCGATGTCGTGGACCATCGCGGCCACCCGCATCTCCACGGTGGCGTCCGGGTTCACCAGCACCAGCCAGTCCCGGGCCCGCATCAGGTGCAGCGCCTGGTCGTAGGGGCGCACCCACTCCGCGGCGAGGACCTCGATCTCGGTGTCCAGTGGCACCTCGGGGGCGGCCTCCGGCGTTCCGAGCAGCGTCGACGCGGTCACCGCCGGGACCGCCGGCGCGGGCGCCGCAGCGCGACGATGCTCAGCACCACCGAGACGGCGCTGAGCGCGGCAGCCACCTTCGACCAGGGGTCGGTCGCGGCGGGCGCAGCGCTGACCGGCGGGAGCACCCGGCGCCGGCCCGGCGGCGCCGCGGCTGGTCGTGCACCACGCGTGTCCCCGGCGGACGTCGCGGCACCGCCGCCGAGGGCTGCCTCGAGGTTGCGGGAGAACTGCGCGGTCACCTTGCCGACCTGCTTGGCCACGACCTTCTGCCCGACGCTGCCCACCGCCCCGGCCAGCGCGACGTCGCCCTCCACCAGGACAAGGGTGCGCCCGCCGACCGGCTCCAACTGCACGGTCACCGTGGCCCGCACGTTGCCCATGGCGCCGCGGACGCTCTTGCCGGTGGCGGTGAAGGCGATCAGCTTCTCGGGGACCCGCTCGACGAT
>JAOPWO010000301.1 GCA_025965635.1 Modestobacter sp.
CCGGTCATTGCGCGGCCCGATCGTGGACAGACCCACCTTCGTGGCGTCGGCGTCGGCGTTGTCCGAACCGGCCGGACTGCTCCCGCCGCATGCTGCGGCGCTCAGGGACGCGAGCACGCCTACCAAGACCACCGCTACCCGACTACGTGCCGTACCTCGCGCGACCAGCGACATGTCCGACCCCTGACTTTGCGGCGCTGTGCGCCGTTGCGGATGCCGGCTGCCGCCGACCCGCATGTCATATCATGCTTGAAATACAAGTGGCTACCCTTTCGGGGCAGACGCGCCGACCGGTCCGTCAGGTTCCGTATTTCGGGCCGCCACCTGCTTGTTTTGAGCATGTGCCGCGAGTGTTACGGGCAGGCGCGGTGGTATACCACCGCATCTGTGATCGGCACTTCGCGGGCCGCAGCACGCACCCGAACTGCCGGGCCAGGTGATGATCCTCGGGCTCGCCAGGGGCCGGCGAGGCAGGCGCCCGGACCCGTGACGCAGGCCTCGGTCCGAGGCGCGAGGGCTAGGACCGGACCCTGAGGACGACGCCGCTGGCCGGCCGGGCGGGGATCCGGCTCAGGGAGATCGAGAGGTCCTGCTCCGGCACGTCGAACTCCAGCCGGGCGAGCCGCACCGCCAGCACCGAGAGCACGCCGACGGTGAGCTGCTCCCCGGGGCACCGGTGGTTGGTCCGGGGGTCACCGCCACCCTGGGGCACCAGCTCGAACGCGCCGATCTCGCGGACTCCTCCTTCCGCCGCGAGGAACCGCTCGGGCCGGAAGGCGTAGGGGTCCTCCCACAGGTCGACGTCGTGGTTCTGCCCGTAGAGGTCCAGCAGCACCATCGTGTTCTTCGGGATCCGCTCGCCGTCCCACTCGATCTCCCCAGGCGCCCGGCCGCCGATGAACGGCGCGAACGGATAGAACCGGCGCACCTCGTGGGCGAAGGCCTCGGCGAACGCGGCGTCGCCGTCGGCCAGCCGCCCGCGGTTGTCCGGCCAGCGGATCAGCGCGTGCGCCGAGAAGGCGGTGAACCAGGCGATCGCGGTGGTGGGCCGGAGGATGTTGAGCAGCTCCACGGCCGCCACCCGCGGCTCGAGCTCCTCGCCGTCGGCGTCCTTGTGCCGGGCGACGGCCTCGACGGCCGACCCGACCGGCACGGTGGTGGCGCCGCTGCGCACGTCCTCGACGAGCCGGGCCAGCCACGCTTCCCGGCGCCCGCGGGCCCGCCGGGCCCGGAAGTGCCGCGGACCGCCGGTGGCGAAGCCGTCGACCAGGCTCATCAGGTCACGGGCCACCGAGGGCACCTCGTCGTCGGTCACCGGGACGCCGGCCCACCGGCAGACGGCGCCGGCGAGCACCCGGCCGGCCTCGTCGAAGACCACGATCCGGTCGCGGGTGGCCCAGTCGCGGGCCGCGTCGTCCCAGGCGGCTCCCACCTGCTGCACCAGCGAGGCGATGCCGTCCTCGCGCATGAGCAGCCCGATGAACATCGACTTGCGCACGCGGTGCATCTCGCCGTCGAGGGTGTGCACGGCCCCCTTGCCGAAGAGCGTGGCCTGCACCGGCTCGGGCAGGGCGTGCGCGCGGCGGACGTGGTCCTCGTCGTAGAGGAAGCGGGCGGCCTCCGGCCCCTCGATGCCCAGCACCTTCAGTCCACCCAGCCGGGTGGGCACGGTGCGCCGGCCGAGCTGCCGCCGCTTGTCGGGCAGCCAGCCGTAGCCCCTGGTCAGCAGCTGCAGTCCGTTCTCGAGACGCGCCATGCCACCTCCGTTGCCCCGCCGCCGCACGGAGCAACCGCCGGAGATCATCCGGGGCGCTGCTCCTGTACCCGGTCGTCGCGGCGGTCCGTCGCGGTGTCGCTCGGGGCGCTGCCGGCCGTGCCACCGTGCCCGAGCCGGCGCAGCAGCGCGGCCACCTCTTCCGCCGCACTGGAGGAGGAGCTCTCCGGCAGCGCCGCGATGGTCGTCTGCAGCGCTGCGGCGAGCTGCCGCTCCTCCGCATCGAGCATGTCCCGGTACGCCGGGTCCAGGAGATAGCCGGTGGGTGGCGTGGACAGACAGCCGAGCAGGTCCAGCAGCACCTCCAGACGCCGGGCCGCCTCGGCCGCCGAGCTGTCCGGCGGCGCCATCGCGACGGTCTCCACGTCGCGCTCCCAGAGCCGGGCCCGCGCCGGGTCCTCCCGCAGCGCCAGCACCGTGCCGTTGCGCCGCCCCGAGGACGACCCCTGCAGCTGCAGCGCGCTGCGCACCTGGTGGGCGATGCGGACCAGGTCGTCGTCCAGCATCGAGGTGCCCACGAAGAGCACGTGGCGGGTCAGCAACAGCGAGTGCAGGACCCCGGCCAGCGCCGCCCGGGTGTCCCCGAACTGCAGGTACTCCTCCCGCGTGAGGACGACGCTCTCCGGATGCGCGGCATCGCCGTGCAGCTTGAGCAGCCACGGCCTGCCCGGCTCGGCCTCCTCGAAGGGCAGCACCTGCACGCGCCGGCCGATGTCGGCGGCGGCGAGCTCGACCAGTGGGTCGTAGTTGGTGGTCACGAACTCCTGCACGGGCAGGTCGGCGATCAGCGCGTGCGCCAGCGCGTAGGAGCCGGGGCCGAACCGCTCCTTGACGAACGTCTCCAGCCGGTCGCGGCCCAGCTCACGCGCCAGCAGCGCGGCGGAGTCCTGGGCGGGCAGCCGGGCGAGCCCGGCGCGCAACCCCTCGTCGAGGCCGGTGCGCTCGGCCAGCTCACCGAGCAGCTGCTCCCAGGTCGGCAGCCCGGCCGCAGCGCTCACGCCGGCGCCGATGAACACCGCGAGCTGGCCCCGGCGTGCCTGCTCCCCCAGCCGCTCGGCGAGCAACCGGAGATGGTCGGGCAGGTCCCAGCCGCCGTCCTCCCCGCGGCGGACCCGCTGGGCGGCGGCCAGGTCACTGGGCCCGCGGAGGACGAGCGCGACGTCGAAGCCGTGCTCGTCGGCCGCCTCGCGCAGCACCGGCAGGAGCTGCTGGAGCAGGGCGCCGCGCCGGCCGGCCGCCCCGCCCCACCCGGTGCCCAGGGCCGGCA
>JAOPWO010000431.1 GCA_025965635.1 Modestobacter sp.
GCCGCCGGGTCGGTGGTCGGCGCCGCCGGGTCGGTGGGGGTGGCCGAGGCGTCGGCGGGCAGCGCCGCGGCGGCGTCCAGCACCGGACGGAACCTCAGCTGCGCCGTGGCGCCCAGCTCGCGGGCGCTCTCCCCGTCGTCCCCGGGCACCGAGATGACGATGTTGCTGTCACCCTCGGTGACCACCTCGGCCTCGGCAACACCGAGGCCGTTGACCCGCTGCTCGATGATCTGGCGGGCCAGCTCGAGGTCCTCGCGGTCGGGCGCCTGGCCACCGGGAGTCCGCGCGGTCAGCGTGACCGTCGTGCCGCCCTGCAGGTCCAGCCCCAGCTGCGGGGTGCGCTGGGTGCCGGTGAAGAAGATCAGCGCGTACAGCGTGGCGACGATCAGCACGAACGCCGCGAAGTAGTTGCGCGCGGGCAACTGACGGGCTGCCATCGGTGCGCCCCGACTCAGCGGGTGCGGTCGGTCGGGTCGCCATCGCCGTCGGCGTACGGCGTGGCCTCGCCCGCCGTGCCGTTCACGTCACCCGATGCGGCCGGGGTGCGGACCTCCAGCACGGCCGCCCGCACGAAGGTGACGACGACGCCCGGCGTGATCTCGACGTCCACCGTGCCCTCGCCCAGGCCGGCGACCGTGCCGTACATGCCGCTGGTCATCATGATCGGCGTACCGACGGTGAGGGACTCCTGCAGTGTCTGTGCCTTCGCCTGCATCGCCTTGCGCTGCCGGGCCGGCAGCACGATCAGCACGACCAGTGCGATGGCGAGCAGGATGAACGGGAAGAACTGTTCCACGACTGAGAAGCCTCTCTACCGCGGCGGACTCGCGCGGTCGGTGCGGCCCGGGTGTCGGGCCGCTCGGGGTGCATCGGTACCGGCGCGCGACGGTCGGGGCGCGGGTTGCCCGGACGCCGCCGGGTTGCGCGCCAGCGCCGTGGAGTCTAGGCGTCGAACAGCGCCTGTGACGAAGACCCGTCCGACGGCGGGTCGCCGGTCCCTCCTCCGAGGGTGAGTCCACCCCGTGGCACCGGGTGCCCCAGGTGGCGGAACGCGGCCTCGGTGGCCACCCGGCCGCGGGGGGTGCGGGCCAGCAGGCCGGCGCGGACCAGGAACGGTTCGCAGACCTCCTCGACCGTGTTCGGCTCCTCCCCCACCGACACCGCCAGGGTCGCGACGCCGACCGGACCACCGCCGAACCGGACGACGAGGGACTCCAGCACCGCCCGGTCCAGCCGGTCCAGGCCGAGGTCGTCGACGTCGTAGAGGGCCAGCGCCGCCTGGGCGACCGCCAGGGTGACCCGGCCGTCGGCCCGGACCTCGGCGTAGTCGCGCACCCGGCGGAGCAGCCGGTTGGCGATCCGCGGGGTGCCGCGGGACCGGCCGGCGATCTCCGCCGATCCGTCCTCGGTGATCTCGACGCCCAGCAGGTCGGCGCTGCGGGTGAGCACCTTCTGCAGGTCCGCGGTGTCGTAGAACTCCATCTGGCCGACGAAGCCGAACCGGTCGCGCAGCGGCCCGGTGAGCAGGCCGGCCCGGGTGGTGGCCCCGACCAGGGTGAACGGGTTGATCTCCAGCGGGATGGCGGTCGCCCCCGGGCCCTTGCCGACGACGACGTCGACCCGGAAGTCCTCCATCGCCATGTACAGCAGTTCTTCCGCGGGCCGGGCGATGCGGTGGATCTCGTCGATGAACAGGACGTCGCCGTGGCTGAGGTTGGACAGCATCGCGGCGAGGTCGCCCGAGCGCTCGATCGCCGGGCCGCTGGTGATCTTCACGGAGGTGCCGAGCTCCGAGCCGATGATCAGCGCCAGGCTGGTCTTGCCGAGCCCGGGCGGGCCGGAGAGCAGCACGTGGTCCGGAGGACGGCCGCGCCGCTTCGCGCCTTCGAGCACGAGGTCGAGCTGGCGCGACACCTTCGGCTGGCCGATGAACTCGGCCAGCGAGTGCGGCCGCAGCGCGGACTCGACCACCCGCTCCTCGTCGCCGGCCACCGCCGAGACCGCCGGGTCACGGCCGGGGCCCAGCGCCGCGGAGTCGGCGGACAACGGCCGGTCGAAGGGGGTTCCCACGGTCAGGCCCGGCCGAGCAGCTGCAACGCCTGGCGGAGGAGCACGGCGACGTCCACCTTGCCGGCGCCGGCCTGCTGCTCCTCGGCGACCGGGTCCAGCGCGGCCAGCGCGGTCTCCGCCTCGCGGGACGACCAGCCGAGCTGCACGATCGCCGCGGCCAGCTGGTCGCGCCAGGGGGCGACCGGTGTGATCGGCCCGAGGCCGGCGGGCAGCGTGCCACCGCCGTCGAGCTGGGTGTCGCTGGTCGTCACGCCCAGCCGGTCACGCAGCTCCAGGACCAGCCGCTCGGCACCCTTCTTGCCGATGCCGGGCACCTGCATGAGCGCCTTGAGGTCACCCATCGAGACGGCGCGGCGCACCTCCTGGGGCGGGTGGATGGCCAGCACCGCCTGGGCGAGCCGTGGACCGACGCCGTTGGCGGTCTGCAGCAGTTCGAACAGCTGCCGCTCGTCGTCGTCGGCGAAGCCGTAGAGGGTGAGCGAGTCCTCGCGGACGATGAGGCTGGTCGACAGCCGGGCCTGCGCCCCCACCGTGAGCCGGGCGATGGTCCCCGGCGTGCACTGCACGGACAGCCCGACCCCGCCGACCTCGACGACGGCGCCGTCGGGCGACACGGCGGCCACCCGTCCCGTCAGCGACGCGATCAAGGCGCCACCCCCGTCCAGCGGGTCGAGGCCTGGGCGCCGTAGCCGGTCACGCCGGCGCCGGC
>JAOPWO010000452.1 GCA_025965635.1 Modestobacter sp.
GGCTTCGTCGCACCGCCGGCCCCGGAGGTCCCGCCGCCGGCCGACCCGACGCCCGGTTCGGCCGCGGCCACCGCCGATGCCGATGCCGCCGCCGCGGTCACGTCCGCCGGGCGGGAGGTGTCGGACGAGGAACTGCGCTCGATCGTGGAGGGGTGGTCGTACAACCCGCACGGCGTCCTGGGCGCCCACCAGCTGGCCGAGGGCTGGGCGGTGCGCACCCTGCGTCCGGACGCCGTCGCCGTCGCCGTCGTCGACCAGGACGGGACCCGCCACGAGGGCAGCCAGCTGCACCCCGGAGGCATCTACGAGGCCCGGCTGCCGCGGCAGCCCGGTGACTACCGGATCGAGGTCACCTACCCCAACGCCGCCGGTAGCACCGACACGTACCTCGTCGACGACCCGTACCGGTGGCTGCCCACCCTCGGTCCGCTCGACCAGCACCTCATCCGGGAGGGCCGGCACGAGCAGCTGTGGACGGTGCTCGGCGCGCACGTCCGGAGCTACGAGACGCCCGGCGGCGTCGTCGAGGGCGTCTCGTTCGCCGTCTGGGCGCCCAACGCCGGGGGCGTGAAGGTCACCGGCGACTTCGACTACTGGGAGGCCCGCGCCTACCCGCTGCGCTCGCTGGGATCGTCCGGGATCTGGGAGATCTTCATCCCGGGCATCCAGGTCGGCAGCCGCTACCGGTTCCACGTCCTCGGCGCCGACGGCGAATGGCGGGTCAAGTCCGACCCCATGGCCTTCGCCACCGAGGTCCCGCCGGCCAACGCCTCCGTCGTCACCGCTTCCTCGCACACGTGGGGGGACGAGGAGTGGATGGCCGAGCGGGCCCGCGGCGAGTGGCACCGGCGGCCGATGAGCGTGTACGAGGTGCACCTGGGGTCCTGGCGGCAGGGACTGGGCTACCGCGAGCTGGCCGACCAACTGGTCGACTACGCCCGCGACGCCGGGTTCACGCACCTGGAGTTCATGCCGGTCGCCGAGCACCCCTTCGGCGGCTCGTGGGGCTACCAGATCACCTCCTACTACGCGCCCACGTCCCGGTTCGGCTCCCCCGACGACCTCCGTTACCTGATCGACCGGGCCCACCAGGCCGGGCTGGGGATCATCGTCGACTGGGTGCCCGGGCACTTCCCGAAGGACGAGTGGGCGCTGGCCCGCTTCGACGGCACCGCGCTGTACGAGCACGGTGACCCGCGCCGCGGCGAGCAGCCCGACTGGGGCACGCTCGTCTTCGACTTCGGCCGCTCCGAGGTGCGCAACTTCCTGGTCGCGAACGCGCTGTTCTGGGCCAAGGAGTTCCACGTCGACGGCATCCGGGTCGATGCGGTCGCCTCGATGCTCTACCTGGACTACTCGCGCAACGAGGGCGAGTGGTCGCCCAACGCGTACGGCGGCCGGGAGAACCTGGAGGCGGTGGCCTTCCTCCAGGAGATGAACGCCACCGTCTACCGGGAGGTGCCCGGGGTGGTGACCATCGCCGAGGAGTCGACGTCGTGGCCGGGCGTCACCCGGGCCACGCACCTGGGCGGTCTGGGCTTCGGCTTCAAGTGGAACATGGGCTGGATGCACGACTCGCTGGACTACGTGTCCAAGCAGCCGGTGTACCGCAGCTACCACCACAACCAGCTGACGTTCTCCCTGGTCTACGCCTTCTCGGAGAACTTCGTGCTGCCGATCAGCCACGACGAGGTCGTCTACGGCAAGGGCTCGCTGATGGGCAAGATGCCCGGCGACCACTGGCAGCAGCTGGCCAACCTGCGCGCCTTCCTGGGCTTCATGTGGGCCCACCCGGGCAAGCAGCTGCTGATGATGGGGTCGGAGTTCGGCCAGCTGTCGGAGTGGGCGGAGAGCCGTTCGCTGGACTGGTGGCACCTCGACGACCCAGCTCACGCGGGCATCCTGAGCTTGGTCAGCGACCTGAACGCCGTCTACCGCGAGCACGAGGCGCTGTACACGCTCGACACCGACCCGGCCGGTTTCCAGTGGATCGATGCCAACGACGCCCCGGGCAACACGCTGTCCTTCCTGCGCTACGGCGCCGGCGGGCAGGTGCTGGCCTGCGTCGCCAACTTCTCGGGCTCGGTGCACGCCGACTACCGGATCGGGCTGCCCCTGGGCGGCCGGTGGCGGGAGGTCGTCAACACCGACTTCGGCGGCTACGGCGGCGCTGACGTCGGCAACCTCGGCGGGGTCGACGCGGTCGACCAGACCTGGCACGGCCAGCCGTACTCGGCCACGGTCACCGCTCCGGCGCTGGCCACCGTGTGGTTCGTGCACGAGGGACCGGACGGTGCCGGGAACGGGACCGCGGAACTCGACGGCGGCGATCCGCTCCCCGGCTGAACGGCACCCGTGGTGGGGGCACCCGGTCCGGCCGTGGCCGGGTGCCCCGACCTGCCGGGTCCGGCAGGATGGGAGGGCCTGCCGGGGACACCGGCCCGACCGATCGGGAGCCCATGCCCTCCTCGTCCCGCCGCCTGCTCCGGGGGGTGGTCCTCGCCACGGTGCTCAGCACGGTCACCGGCTGCGCCGTCGCCCTCGTCCCCGGCACCGCGACCCCGGCGTCGGAGCAGGTCAGCGAGGTCGCCAGCGAGGAGTTCCCGATCATCGGGGCCGTGGACGACGAGGTCGACCGGCTCGCCCGCAACGCGCTGACCGACCTCAACGCCTACTGGTCGGAACAGTTCGAGCCCACGTTCGGCACCGGGTTCACCCCGCTGGCGGGCGGCTACTACTCGGTCGACCCGGACGACGTGAACCCCGCGGCCTACCCCGACGGGCACATCGGCTGTGGCCTGCCGCCGGACGCGATCACGGACAACGCCGCCTACTGCCTGCCCAGTGACGAGTACGCGGGCGGCGACGCCATCTCCTACGACCGGTCCTTCCTCCGGGAGCTCGCCGAGCAGTACGGCCGGTTCATCCCCGCCCTGGTCATGGCACACGAGTTCGGCCACGCGGTGCAGGGCCGGGTGGGGTACCCGACTGCGCAGTCCATCGGCATCGAGACCCAGGCCGACTGCTTCGCCGGCGCCTGGACGGCCTGGGTGGCCGGCGGGGAGGCGCCGCACAACACGATCCGTGCCACCGAGCTCGACGAGGTGCTCCGCGGCTACCTGCTGCTGCGCGACCCGGTGGGCACCAGCACCCGGGAGGAGGAGGCGCACGGCTCCTACTTCGACCGGGTGTCGGCCTTCCAGCAGGGCTTCGACGACGGCCCGGTCAGCTGCCGGGACGAGTTCGGGGACGGCAGGCGGTACACCCAGGGTCGCTTCTCCGACCGCGCCGACGCCCTCACCGGCGGCAACGCCTCCTACCAGGAGACCCTGGGGATCTTCGTGCCGCAGGCGCTGCCCGAGTTCTGGGAGCAGACGTTCAGCCGGCTCGGCCGGGACTTCGAGCCCCCGACGATCGTGCCGTTCTCCGGGCAGGCGCCGGACTGCGACGGCAGGTCACCGGACGCCGACCTGCTCTACTGCCCGGCCGACGACGTCGTGGCCTTCGACGAGACCGACCTGGTGGGTCCGCTGTACGAGGCCTTCGGCGACTACGCCGTCCTCACCGCGGTGGCGATCCCCTACGGCCTGGCCGCGCGCGACCAGCTGGGCGAGTCGGTCGACGGCCCGGACGCCGTCCGCTCGGCGGCCTGCCTCGCCGGGGCCTTCACCGCCTTCGTGCTCGGCGGCGAGAGCGAGGTGATCACCATCTCGCCGGGCGATGCTGACGAGAGCGTGCAGTTCCTGCTCGAGTACAGCACCGACCCCGCGGTGCTGGCCGACAGCGGCCTGACCGGTTTCCAGCTGGTCGACGTCTTCCGTTCCGGCGTCTTCGAGGGCTCGCCCGCCTGTTGAAGGCAGGAGGCCCGCCGCCCTCACCACCCCGGCGGCGACCTCCGGACGGGCCTCAGAACAGGGCGGCCGTCAGGGCGCGGCGGGCGGGGCCGACGCGGGGGTCGTCGTCGCCCACGACGGTGAACAGCTCGACCAGGTGCTTGCGGGCCGCGTCGCGGTCCTCACCGGCGGTCCGGCGGACCACCGCGAGCAGCCGCTCGAAGGCCTCGTCGACATTGCCGGTGCCGAGCAGGAAGTCCGCGGCCCGGGTCTGGGCGGTGACGTCGTCGGGGGCGGCGTCGGCAGCGGCCAGCGCGTCGGGGCCGGCTTCCTCGGCCCGGCGGAACAGCTGGACCTGGCGCAGCGCCAGGCCGGCGACCGGGTGCTCCGGCTCGGCCGCCAGGATCTCCCGGTAGGCCGCCTCGGCACCGGCCAGGTCGCCCCGGTCGAGCGCGGCCTCCGCGGCGTCCAACCGGGGGTCCTCCGCCTCGGCCGGTGCATCCTCCGCCGTTCCCGGGACCGCGCCCCCGGTGGTCGCGGCGACCAGCTCGGTGACGAACTGGCGGGCCTGCTCCTCGGGGATCGCGCCGGTGAACTCGGCGACCAGCTGGCCCTGCCAGACCGCCTTGACCGCCGGGATGCCCTGCACCCGTAGCCCCTGGGAGAGCGCCGGGTTGGCGTCCACGTCGACCTTGGCCAGCACCCACGAGCCGCCGCCCTCGGCGGCCAGCCGCTCGAGCACCGGTGACAGCTGCTTGCAGGGGCCGCACCACTCGGCCCACAGGTCCAGCACCACCGGCACCTGGAACGAGCGGTCGAGGACCTCGGACTGGAAGGTCGCCTCGTCGACGTCGACCACGACGCCACCGGGCACCCCGGCCGGGGCGTCGGCCGCGGGCGGCGGGGCGGCCTGCGCCCGGGCA
>JAOPWO010000480.1 GCA_025965635.1 Modestobacter sp.
CGATCGTCGAGCAGGTCGGCAGCAGCGTCACCTTCGACCAGGGGCTGGACGTCTTCGACCTGGCCGCACAGCTGCAGAGCGTGCAGCCCGGCAGCATCACGTTCCAGACCGTCCCCGGCCTGACGCCCGCGCGGATCGACGGCGCCGAGGTCTTGCAGCCGCCCGGCGACGAGGACGTCCACGCCTTTTTCGCCTCGCTCGGCTCGGCACCGGCAGCGAGCCCGCCGTCCGCGCCGACCAGCGCGGCTCCCGCCGTCGAACCCGGCGACGTCACCGTCACCGTCCTCAACGGGTCGGGTGTCTCCGGTGCAGCGGCGACGGCCGCCACCATGCTGGCGGACGCCGGGTTCGAGGCCGGCAGCGGCGGCAACGCCGCCAGCACCGCCACCACCACGGTCAGCCACCGCACCGGAGACGACGCAGCGGCCGCGCTGGTCGCCGCTCAGGTGCCCGGAGCAGCGCTGACCGTGGACGACGGCCTCCCGGCCGGCACGGTGGCACTGGTGATCGGCGCCGACTACAACGGCATCGGCGCACCGGTCACCACCGACGAGCCGGCGGCCGGGAGCGGGAACCCGGGCACCGACGCGAGGACGGCGACCGACACCACCTGCATCTACTGATGCCAGCCGGCACCGGCTCGATCGGGCGGCGCGGCGGCCGTCGGCCGCCACGCCGGCCCGGTCGTCGTCGGACGGGCTGATCGCTCAGGCAGGCACGCGGTCCAGCGACCCGGCACTGATGACCAGCCCGGCCGTGGCGAGCGCGGCCATCAGCCGGTCGGCCCGCTCGTGGAGGAGCCCGGACGCGGCGGCGTCGAGGCCCTGCGACCCGTCGTCCAGGCACTGCGCGAGCAGGGCCAGGACCTCGGGCGGGGGACCGGCGGCGACCGGCCGCTTGCGGGCCGGGATGCGGGTGACCATGCCGCAGGGGCACGATCCCCCGGTCGTCGGAGCCTTGTGCTTGCCGCCGGAGCACTTGCCAGGTTCGAACATCGTCGACCTACTCCTCACTGAGCGTGGCCCCTACGCCGTCCGTCATGGGCCAGGGCACGAGAGTCACGTCAGTCCCACCCGCACCACGGCACGGCACACCGCAGCGTGTCCATGTCGTGACTTAGGCCACACCGCAGCCACCCCGCCGTGGACGGCGGTGCGCTACGCCACCTGCTGCAGCTGCGGCTGGACGTGCTCCACGAAGAGGTCCAGCGAGCGCCGCGCATCGTCGAGGGTCATGTCGCCGGTCGGCAGCATGAGGACCACGCGGTCGACCATGCCGGAGGACAGGAAACCGCCGAACCGCTCGGTGATCTGCGCAGGAGTGCCGGCACCCAGCCCGATCGACAGCTCCAGACCGGCCAGGATCGTCTCGAGCGGGGCCATCACCTCCGCACGCTCGTCCTCGGCGATCACCGTGTGGTCGAAGCGGTGCGCCGAGGTCGTCCGCCGCCCCAGGCCGTCTGCTCCACGACGGGCCACGGCCACGGCGTCCTCCTCCCGGTCCGCGATCGCCAGCAGCATCGAGCAGGCCACCTGCGGTCGCGCGGCAGGACCATCCAACCGGATCCGCTCGCCCTTGTGCGCCTCCCAGCTCTCCACGTAGACGTCGTACGCCGCCGGGCTGATCGGGCCCGGCCACATCAGGCTCATGCCGTACCGGCCGGCCGTCTCCGGGTTGCCCGGGTACCAGAAGGGGATGTGCTCCTGGAACGGCTTCGTGGACATCGGCATGGTCGGGAAGTCGTAGTAGCTGCTCTGCCCACTGGAGATCTCCCCGGTGCGCAAGGCGTCGGCGATGATCCCCAGGGTGTCGACGAACCGCTCCCTCGCGTCGCGGTGGCTGCTGCCGTGCCAGGCGTGCTCCGCCGGCACCGCACCCCGGCCGACCCCGTAGTCCAGCCGCCCCTGGGTGAGCTGGTCCACGAGGCACATGTCCTCGATCAACGAGACCGGGTGGTGCATGGGCAGCAGCTTGACCATGGGGCCCAGCCGGATGTTCGTCGTCACCTGGGACGCGGCCGCCACGACGATGTCCTGGTTGGGCGCCAGGGAGAGGTCGGTTCCGTGGTGCTCGGCCAGGTGGACGCTGGCAAAACCGGCCTGGTCCGCGGTCCGGAAGAGCTCCAGCCGGTCCGTCAGCAGGCGGTGGGTGGGGGTCCCGGGGATCCCCTCGATGTGGTCGAACAGGCCGAAGGTGGGAACCGGCATGTGTGGGACACCTCACAGGTCGTCGGGTGGCGGGAGTCTGCCATGCGCCCTGCGCGGCGATCCACCGGCGGAAGGCGCACGGTCGCCAGTTCCCGAGGACGGAATCAGGGGCAGACTCGAGGCGTGACGGGCCCCGCCTGAACGCCGTCGTCCCCGGCGACGTGCAGGGGGTGGACCGCACCGTCGACCTGCACACCACCGGCTGGGCGCCCTACCCGCTGCGCTGGACGCTCCGGATCACCGAGCCGATGACCGACGCCGGCTTCGCGCTCGCCGCACACGGCGACCTCGGGGGCAGCGGCCCGCTGTGCCTTCGCCAGGACGGCCCGGAGGTCGGGATCACCGACGACTGGCGGATCGTGGCCACCAAGCCGCTGCTGCGCCGGCTGAGCCGGCTGCTGCGACCCGCGTTCGAGGCCAACCACCGGTGGGCGATGGCCCGCGGCGAGGAGAGCGCACCCCGAGGCCGGGATGCCCGGCCATGAAGTACGTGACGACCTACCGGGCGGTGGCGGACTTGCTGCCGTCGGCCCAGCCGAACGACCCGGGCCGCAGTGCGCGGGTCGACGAGTTCGCCGGTCACGGCGAGCTGCTGACGGTGGGCACGTTCGACGGCGATGGGCGTCTCCCGGGAGGCGGCCGAGGAGCTCGTCGCCGGCACCCGTTCAGGCCGTACGGGGTGGTCGCCGAGTGGCCGGTGCGCCGCTGGAAGGAGGTCCTGCAGACCTGAGCGGGCCGGGGGTCACCCGCCCGGGGGAGAACCAGGCCCCCAGGTGGCGCTCCGGCTCGTCCCCCGCCGCCCTCCTGTCGTTGTCCGACACGTCGGTCGACCACCGGGAGGAGCTGGGTCATGCGCGTCCCGTTCGTCGTGTACGGCGTGCTGTACGTCGTCATCGAGATGGTCGGGTACCAGCTCGAGCTCATCGGTTGGCCGCAGATCACGGCCCTGGACGTCGCCAGCGCGCTCGCCGACGCACTGCTCTGGATCGCCCTCGTGGCCGCGGTGCTCGTGGCGCTGGACGTCGCCGCCGACCGGTGGCGCCGGCACCTGCGGGGCCGGCAGCGGAAGCCGGCCTGGGTCCCGGGCCGGCGACGTCCCCCCTGGGGCGACGACCCTCCGATCACCGTCCCGAGCTGGCGCCCGCCCATGCCGGCCCTGCCCTCGGCGGCGACGCCCCCGGGTCCGGACGACGTCCCGCACGTCCGGCTCCTCTAGCCCCATCGGGCCTGGTCACACGCGTTTCCCGGACGTCGCCACCGGGCATCTGACAGCACTGGCTTCGAGAAGGAGAGACCCGTGGAGACCTGGCTCATCGTGGTGATCGTGATCGCCGTCCTGGTCGCGCTGGCGCTGATCGCGCTGGCGGTGCGCAAGCGGAGCGGTGCGGCGGAGCAGCGCAGGGCCGCGCAGGCCCACGACCACCTGCAGGAGGCGAAGACCCGCTCAGTGGCCGCCGAGAAGGAGCAGGCCCTGGCCGACGAACAGGCCGCCCGGGCCCGCCGGGAGCGGGCCGAGGTCGAGGAGCGTGCGGCGCAGGCCGAGCAGGAGGCCCGCGAACGGGCCGGCCGCGCCCAGGAGGAGAGGTCGGCGGCTCAGCAGCTGCAGGACAAGGCGGAGAAGCTGGCTCCCGGGCTCGGTCGGCACGACGACGGCAGCGGCACTGCGCGACGGTGACCCGCCCGGTGGGGCTGCCGGCGGCGTGTCCCGCCCCCACCGACGGTGCCTCCGACGGAGAAATCGGGACGATGTTGCATGGATCGGGGGTGCGGTGCAGCGCAATGGGGTGATGTGCGGCTAGTGTTCAGATGTCGGGAAGGCCCTGCAGATGGCAGGACCCTGACGTACGACCTCAGCTAGGAGCGAGCAATGCCCGAAGGAACAGTGAAGTGGTTCAACGCCGAGAAGGGGTTTGGCTTTGCCACCCCTGACGGGGGCGGCCCGGACGTCTTCGTCCACTACTCGGCCATCCAGACCAGCGGGTACCGCTCGCTCGACGAGGGCCAGCGCATCTCGTTCGACGTCGAGCAGGGCCAGAAGGGCCCGCAGGCCGCGAACGTCGCGCCGATCTGATCGAGAGCGGTCGGCTGATCCCAGCCACCTGACCAACGACAGCGCCCCCGCCCGGGAAACCGGGCGGGGGCGCTGTCGCGTTCGCCAGGCCCGCTCGCGTACCGGGTCAGCGGGCCCGCGGTACGTAGCCGCCGATCAGCGCCGACATCAGCAACGCCCCGTCGTCGGGCCCCAGGGCGACGGCGGCGTCGGACAGCGTCTGCCAGCGCTGCCGCTCGACCTCCGTCATCGCGCCGGTGGCCCGGGCGGCCAGTTGCTCCAGCAGCCGACCCCACTCCCCCTGTGGCGTCGGCCAGAGCCCGGTCAGCCGCCGGGCCTCGGCCGAGGCCGAGGTGAAGCGCACGATGTCGCCGGCGTGGTTGGTCAGCGCCACGAGGTATCCGGCGGCCACCAGGGCGTTGGCCGCCGACACCACCTGCGGCTTGGGCAGGCCGCTGGCCGGGACCACGGCTCCCAGGTAGGGCGCACTCCCGTGCGGGGGCTCGTCCAGCAGCCGGACGATGGCCCGCAGCACGGGCAGGTCGCGGGTGAACCACACGTCGGGCAGCGGTTGCTCCGCGGTCATGACGTCCTCTCGATCGGGTACCGGGGCGTCCCCGGCCCGTCCACGGTACGAGCCCCGCGACCCCCGTCCGTCGGCCGCCGCCGCGCAGCGACCCGACAACCGGCGCGGGGCCTCCCGATCCATCCTGTGACGCACCGCTGACAGTTCGGTCACGCCGGGCTGACCTGCGAGGACGGTCACTTTCCTGAACAGGGCAGCCTTCCCCGCGCGGGTGGCGGACCCGCCGTACGGTGGACCCATGACCACATCCGCCCAGCAGCCCCAGGTCGTCAAGACCGACGAGGAGTGGCGCGCCCAGCTGTCGCCGGAGGAGTACGCCGTCCTCCGCGAGGCCGGGACCGAGCGGCCCTACACCGGCGAGTACGTCGACACCAAGGTCGTCGGCGTGTACTCGTGCCGTGCGTGCGGCGCCGAGCTGTTCCGCTCCGAGACCAAGTTCGACTCGCACTGCGGCTGGCCCTCGTTCTACCAGCCCTCCGACCGCGACAACGTCGTCCTCCGCGACGACCGCAGCTACGGGATGCTGCGCACCGAGGTGCTCTGCGGCAGCTGCCACAGCCACCTCGGGCACGTCTTCGAGGACGCGCCGCAGACGCCCACGGGCGACCGCTACTGCATCAACTCGGTGAGCATCGTGCTCAGCCCCAGCGAGGGCTGAGCACGCGGTGAGCGCCGCTCTTGCGGTGTTGCCCCTGCACATGCGGTGCTGCACGACCGCACGAGCGGCGGGAACACCGCAAGAGCCGCTGTCACGGCAGGTCGGCGACCAGCTCCGCGACCTGCTTGCGGGTGCCGGTGTAGAACGGCACCTCCTCGCGGACGTGCCGGCGGGCGCGACTGGCACGCAGGTCGCGCATGAGGTCGACGATGCGGTGCAGCTCGTCGGCCTCGAAGGCGAGCATCCACTCGTAGTCGCCGAGGCCGAAGGAGGCCACGGTGTTGGCCCGGACGTCGGGGTACGGGCGGGCCTGCATGCCGTGCTCCTTGAGCATGTCCCGCCGTTCCTCATCGGGCAGCAGGTACCACTCGTAGGACCGGACGAAGGGGTAGACGCAGACGAAGCGGCGGGGCTCCTCGTCGGCGAGGAACGCGGGAATGTGGCTGCGGTTGAAC
>JAOPWO010000485.1 GCA_025965635.1 Modestobacter sp.
GCAGCCGCTCGTGCCACGACACCCACGCCGGGGCGAGGTGGGCCTCGTTGCCGGGCAGCAGCACCACCTCGTCGACGGTGACCTGGTCGTCGCCGGGCGCCCGGGCCACGGTGACCGCCCAGTGC
This sequence comes from Modestobacter sp., assembly GCA_025965635.1. Lineage (GTDB taxonomy): Bacteria > Actinomycetota > Actinomycetes > Mycobacteriales > Geodermatophilaceae > Modestobacter. The sequence goes on from JAOPWO010000485.1 coordinate 126, forward strand.
CAGCCCACGTACCCCGGCAGCGCGGCCGCGAAGGTGTGGGTGGCGACCGGCCCCAGGACGGCGGGGCCGGCGACGACGACCTCGGGCTCGACGGGCTCGCTCAGCACACCCAGGTGGTCGCCGACCTCGGCCGGGGCGCCGGCCACCTCGACGGCCGCGGCCCGGGCCTGCTCGACGGCCGCGGCCAGGACCTCGTCCGGAGTGGAGCCGTGCGCAGCGGGGTGCAGGGAGTCGGACACGGCCCCATTGTCCCGGATCGTCCAACCGGCGCGACGGCCCCGTCCGAGAGGTGCGGCACCATGGGGCCGGTGAGCTCGTCCACCGGTCCCCGCCGGCTCCGCCGGCTGCGCCCGCCGCGCGGCTCGTCGGGGACGGCCGGCCGGTCCGACACGGCGCCGCTGGCAGCCCGCCGGGCGCAGACCAGGCCACTGCCGGTGTCCACCGGGCAGCCGCCGGGCGACGACAGCCCGACCGTCGTGGGTGTCCCCTTCGCACCGGCTGCGCCGTCGGCGGTCCCCGGTCCGCTGCCCGGCGAGGCCGGGCAGCCGGGCGTCCCCCGCAAGCTGACCGTCACCCGGGTGGCGGCGTCCCGCGGCCGCGAGCTCACCGGTGCGGCCGTGCGCCGGGTGCGGGCAGCGAGCCGGGCCGACGGCGCCGGGGACACCGGGCTGGCCGGGCTGGTCTGGGTCAACGCCCTGCACGTCGCCGGCGACGCCATGATCGCCGTCTCGCTCGCCGGGACGCTGTTCTTCGCTGCGCCGGCCGACGCCCAGCGCGGCAACGTGGCGCTCTACCTGCTGGTGACCATGGCACCGTTCGTCCTGCTGGCCCCGGTGATCGGGCCGGCCCTGGACCGGCTCCAGACCGGCCGCCGATGGGCGATGGCCGCGAGCCTGGGCGGCCGCGCCGTGCTCGCCCTGTTCATGGCCGGCTCGTTCGACGGGCTGGCGCTCTACCCCGCGGCACTCGGCGTGCTGGTGCTGTCGAAGGGCTTCAACGTGCTGCGCGCAGCCGTCGTCCCCCGGGTGCTGCCGCCGGCCATGTCGCTGACGTCGGCGAACGCCCGGATGTCGGTGTTCGGGCTGGCCGCCGGCGGTGTCCTCGGCGGGCTGGGCGCCGGGCTGGCGTGGGCGATCGGCTTCAGCTGGGAGCTGGGCGCCACGGCCGCGGTGTTCACCGCCGCCGCGGTGCTGGCGGTCCGGCTGCCGGCGCGGGTGGACGTGTCGGTCGGCGAGGAGCCGGCCAACGTGCTCACCACGGCCGAGATCCCGGTGCTGGGTCGACGACGGCCGGCGGGACCGCACGTCGTCACCGCGCTGCGCGCCACCGCGGCACTGCGTGGGCTCGCCGGCTTCCTCACGATCTTCTCCGCGTTCCTGGTGCAGGCGACCGTCTCCGGCGGGTGGCCGGCGACACTGGCGCTCGGCGTGATCGCCACGGCCGCCGGACTGGGCAGCTTCGCCGGCACCGCGGTGGCCTCCCGGCTGCACACCACCAGCCCCGACCCGCTGGTGCTCGCCTCGGCCGGCGGGGCCGCTGCCGTCACCGTGCTGGCCGCGGTCTTCTACAGCTTCCCGATGGCGGCCGTGGTGGCCGGCGTCTCCGCGGTGGCCAACGCGCTGGGCAAGGCGGCACTGGACGCGATCATCCAGCGCGAGGTGTCCGAGGCGCAGCGCGCGTCGGCGTTCGCCCGGTCGGAGACGGTGCTCCAGCTTGCCTGGGTGGCCGGTGGGGTGCTGGCCATCTCGCTGCCCACCACGGGCTGGCTGGGCTTCACCGTCGCCGCCGCACTGCTGGTCCTGGCCGTGGCACTGACCCTGCTGGGCCGTCGGCGGTCCGGCACGACCCGTACGAGGGAGAGATCGACGTGACCACGACCCGACGTGCGACCGGCCTGCTGGCAGCATTCGTCGCGCTGACCGGCTGCGGTGGGGGCACCACCGAGGAGACCGCGCCCACGGTGACGGTGCAGGCCGGGGCGCAGGAGGTCGCGGTCGACCCGACGCAGTACTGCCTGTCCGGGGATGGGCAGCGCTACGGCGTCTCGGCGCCGGTCATCGAGGTGCCGGCCGACACCCCGATCGTCCTGCAGGTGCCCGACGTGCTGGCCGACGACGGCTGGAGCGTGCAGGTGTTCGACCAGGACCTGGCGGAGGTCATCGGCGAGGTCGACGTCGGCCCGGACACCCCGGTCTTCGACGGCATCAACTCCTCCGACGTCGCACCGGCCGGCTTCTACCTGGTGGTCGTCCAGCGCCGCGACCCCGACGCCTGCGCAGGGCTGTCCGGCGCCTGGCCGATCGGCTTCATCCGCTCCGGGGGCGGCACGTCCTCGACCGCGCCGACCACTTCGCCCAGCGGCTGAGCGGGGACCCTTCAGTGCTCCAGGTCGTCGGCGACGGCGCGCAGCACCGAGCCGACCTGGCGGGAGACCTGCTTGTCGGGGTGCCGGCCGTGCCGGAGGCCCTCCGACACGTTGTCCAGCAGCTTGATCAGGTCCTCGATGATCGGGACGAGGTCGTCGGGCTTCTTGCGGGTTGCGGCCACCGCGGAGGGCAGCGGGTCCAGCACCTGCACCTGCAGCGCCTGGTCGCCGCGCCGTCCCTGCACGATCCCGAACTCCACGCGCTGGCCGGGCTTCAGCTCCGCGGTCCCGGCCGGCAACGCGTCCTTGTGCACGAACACGTCCGGGCCGCCCTCACGCGCGAGGAAGCCGAAGCCCTTCTCCGCGTTGAACCACTTCACCTTGCCGCTGGGCACGTTGATCCCTCGGTCGTCACTCGTCGCAGTCCCCGGCCGACGGACGGGGTGGCACCGCGGGATGACCGCAGCGCCGTGGCGCCCAGGTTAGTCGGCGTACGCGCGGGAGGGGTCGGAGTTCGGCGAGGGCCGGGGCGCCGGCTCCACCCTGACGCGGTGTCGTCCCCGGCGGCCCTCCCACGCCCGCCGCACCCGGGCTACCGGTTCAGCCTGGCCAACGAGCGCACCCTGCTGGCCTGGCTCCGCACCGCGCTCGCCCTGGCTCCCGGCAGGGTGGCGATGACCCGGTTCGCCCCGACCCCGGCGCGCCCGCCAGCGGTCCGGTCGTGGCGGTGGGCCTGCTGCTGGCGGGAGTGACCACCGCACTGGCTCGTCACACCGACGAGCCGGACGACAATCTACGCAGACGGCTACTCGTTACACAAGGATGTAGTAAGACAGTTGCGGAGATCGACTATCTCGACAGGTAGATCCAGATGGATGACGTCACGCGTTGCGGACGGCGGCTGCCGCCTCCAGTCCTAGCTCGGCGACCGACAACTCGCGCAACTCGACCTTGCGCACCTTCCCGGTGACCGTCATCGGGAAGGAGTCGACCAGCTTGAGGTAGCGGGGCACCTTGTAGTGCGCCAGCTTGCCGCTGCAGAAGTCGCGCAGCACCTCGACGGTCAGCGGCTCGGCGCCCGACCGCAGCCGCACCCAGGCCATCAACTCCTCGCCGTACCGCTCGTCGGGGACGCCGATCACCTGCGCCTCGACGATGTCGGGGTGGGTGAAGAGGAACTCCTCGACCTCCCGCGGGTACACGTTCTCCCCGCCGCGGATGACCATGTCCTTGATCCGGCCGACGATGTTCAGGTAGCCCTCGTCGTCCATCACAGCGAGGTCGCCGGTGTGCATCCAGCGGGCGGGGTCGAGCACCTCGGCGGTCGTCTCCGGCTCGCCCCTGTAGCCGAGCATCACCGAGTCGCCGCGGGTCCAGCACTCCCCCGCCGTCCCGCGCGGGACGGTCAGCCCGGTCTCGCTGTCGACGACCTTCACCTCCAGGTGCGGGTGCACCCGCCCGACGGTGGAGGTGCGACGGCCCAGGTCGTCGTCCGCGCCGGTCTGGGTGGACACCG
>JAOPWO010000010.1 GCA_025965635.1 Modestobacter sp.
ACCGGCGACGGTGGCGGGGCTGGCGGCGGAACCGACGGCGCGGCCAGCAACTGCGCCGTCTGCCCCTCCGCGCGCTTCGGTGGCTCTGCGGCCCGACGTCGACGGGGCGGCTGCGGGCTGAACGGCGGGCGACCGCACCGACCGGGCCGACCGGGCCGACCGGCCCGGCTGCGGCGGGTCAGCCACTGCCGTGGTCCGCACACTTAGCCGGACCGCACGGCGGACGGGATGCGCAGCAGCTCGGGCACGGCCGGTGGGAGTCACCCGGGTCCCCGCCCACCCGTAGCGTCAGCAGGACCGTCGAGTCTCCGGCGAGCGTCAGGTGCAGCCGGGTCCCTGCGGTGAGATCCAGCTGCAGTTCGGTGCACACGCCCGGTGGCCGAGCGCCGACCCCGACCGCGTCGGCCGGCGGCTCGGCGGGGACCGGCGGGCCGGTGGATCGCGCTCGGGGACGGTGACGTCGCTGGAAGTCGGTGCCGTGCCGGGCGCCGAAAGCGGCGGGGCCGGCACCCGTACCAGTGTTCGAGGTGCCGGGTGAACACCCCTCGTCGGGGGCAACCGCCCTACTGTCTGGGGCAACAGCCCCAGAATGGGTGTCCGAGGGGGGACTTGAACCCCCACGCCCGATAAAGGGCACTAGCACCTCAAGCTAGCGCGTCTGCCATTCCGCCACCCGGACAAGGTGGGCACCCTCCGCGAAGGGGGCCATGGACCAGCATAACGGAGGCCACCCCCGGCCCGGCACAGCCCCCGGTGGCAGGATCCTCGGCATGTCGGAGACCACCCCGCAGCCACTCGTCGGCGCCCAGCAGGAGGTCGCGGAACTGCTCTCCGACCTCATCCGGATCGACACCACGAACACCGGTGACACAGCCACCAGCGCGGGGGAGCGCAAGGCCGCCGAATGGGTCGCCGGAAAGCTCGACGAGGTCGGGATCAGCAGCGTCATCCATGAGTCCGAACCCGGTCGGGCCAGCCTCGTCGCGCGCATCGAGGGCACCAACAGGGACCGGCCCGCCATGCTCGTGCACGGTCACCTGGACGTCGTCCCGGCCGACCCGAGCGAGTGGAGCGTGCACCCCTTCGCCGGTGAGGAGCGCGACGGTTACATCTGGGGTCGCGGCGCGGTCGACATGAAGGACATGGACGCCATGACCCTGGCGCTGGTCCGCGATTGGGCCCGCACCGGCGTCAAGCCCGATCGCGACATCGTGCTGGCCTTCGTCGCCGACGAGGAGGCCGGTGGCCGCAAGGGCGCCCACTACCTGGTCGACCACCACGCCGACCTCTTCGAGGGCTGCACCGAGGCGATCAGCGAGGTCGGCGGGTTCAGCATCACCGTCCGCGACGACCTGCGCCTCTACCTGGTCCAGACCGCCGAGAAGGGCCTCGCCTGGCTGAAGCTCACCGCCGGCGGCCGACCCGGCCACGGCTCCTTCGTCCACGACGACAACGCCGTCACCCGGCTCGCCCAGGCCGTCGCCCGGATCGGCTCCGCCCGGCTGCCCACCGTGCTGACGCCGCCGATGCGCGAGTTCCTCGACGCGGTCAGCGACGCGTACGGCATCGAGATCGACCCCGACTCCCCGGAGGAGGCCCTCGCCCGGCTCGGCAGCATCAGCCGGATGATCGGCGCCGCGCTCCGCAACACCGCCAACCCCACGATGCTCGACGCCGGCTACAAGACCAACGTCATCCCCGGCACCGCGAGCGCCACCATCGACGGCCGGTTCCTCTACGGCCAGGAGGAGGCGTTCGAGCAGCAGCTGGACGAGCTGATCGGCGAAGGCGTCACCCGCGAGTGGCTGGTGTACGACCAGGCCGTCGAGACGACCTTCGACGGCCCGACCGTCGACCTCATGGTGCAGGCGCTCAAGGCCGAGGACTCCGGCGCACGGCCCGTCCCCTTCACCATGAGCGGCGGAACCGACGCCAAGAGCTTCGAGACCCTCGGCATGCGCTGCTTCGGGTTCTCCCCGCTGCGGCTCCCCGCCGACCTCGACTTCGCCTCGCTCTTCCACGGCATCGACGAGCGGATCGCCGTGGACTCGCTGCACTTCGGTGTCCGGGTGCTCGACCGGTTCCTGCGGAAGGCCTGACATGACCGCCACGGGCCCCGCGCCCGGCAGCGTCGCCCTGGTCACCGGCGGCACCGGTGGCTTCGGCCGGGCACTGGCCGCGTTGCTCCGCGTACGCGACGTCACCGTCGTCCTGGCCGACCTGGACAGCGACGCCAACCGGCGGGCGGCGGACGACCTCGGCGCCTCCTTCGCCGCCCTCGACGTCACCGACCGGGCGGCCAACGCCGCCGTCGTCGCGCGGATCGAGGCCGACCACGGCCGGCTGGACGCCGCCTTCCTCAACGCCGGCATCGCCGGGACGTCACCGGACGTCCTGGACGTCGACGAGCTCCTCGAGGTCGTGGACGTCGACCTGTTCGGCGTCGTCTACGGCACGGAGGCGGTGCTGCCGGCGCTGCGCCGGGCCGGCGGCGGCTCGATCGTGGTGACGGCCTCGCTGGCCGGTCTCTCGCCGATGGCCACCGACCCCGGGTACAGCGTGGCGAAGGGCGGCGCGGTCGCCTTCGTCCGGTCGTTGGGGCCGCGCCTGGCCGGCGAGGGCATCACCATCTCGGCGATCTGCCCCGGGTTCGCCGACACCGCCATCATCGACCCGCTGCGCGCGGAGTTCGATGCCGCCGGCTTCCCGGTGCTCACCGCCGGGGAGGTCGCCGAGGCTCTGGTCGCCGCCTGGGCCGGCGCCGAACCGGGCGCGGCCTACGTCGTCCAGCCCGGCGTCGGCGCGGTGCCCTACCGGTTCAAAGGCGTCCCGGCGGCCCGCACAGCGAGCGGGGAGACCGCCGTCGTCCCCGACGCGTTGCGGCCGCCGTCCATGCGCTGACTCCCGGGTGATCCCGGTCACCAGATCTCTGGCAGGGTCGGTGCATGCGCGCATGGCGAGTGCACTCCCTCGGGGACCCGGCTGACGTGATGACCTTCGACGAGGTCGAGGAGCCCACCCCGGACGACGGCCAGCTGCTGGTCAGGGTGCTGGCGGCGGGGCTGAACTTCCCCGATGTGCTGATGGCGCAGGGCACCTACCAGGAGAAGCCGCCGCTGCCGTTCACGCCCGGGTTCGAGCTGTGCGGTGAGGTCGTGGGCACCGGCCGGCGGGTGCTCGGTGCTCCGTCGGGTGGCCCGGGCGCCTTCGCCGAGTACGCGCTCATGGACGCCGCCTCCGCCTGGCCGGTGCCCGACGACATGTCAGACGAGCAGGCCGCGGCCCTGTACCTCACCTACCAGACCGGCCACGTCGGCCTGCACCGTCGTGCCGGCCTGCGCGCCGGGGAGTGGCTGCTCGTCCACGCCGGCGCCGGTGGGGTGGGGTCGGCGGCCATCCAGCTCGGGAAGGCAGCCGGCGCCACGGTCATCGCCACCGCCGGAGGGCCGCGGAAGACCGAGATCTGCCGGGAGCTGGGCGCCGACCACGTCATCGACTACACGGCCGAGGACTTCGTGTCGATCGTCAAGGACGTCACCGGCGGCCATGGCGCCGACGTCGTCTACGACCCGGTCGGCGGGGACGTGTTCGACGCCTCCCGCAAGTGCATCGCCTTCGAGGGCCGGCTCGTCGTCGTCGGCTTCACCAGCGGCCGCATCCCCTCCGCGCCGGCCAACCACGTGCTGGTGAAGAACTACAGCGTCCTGGGCCTGCACTGGGGGCTCTACCGAAAGCACGACCCGGCGCTGATCGGGACGGTCCACGAGGAGCTGTGCCGGCTGTTCGCCGACGGCGCCATCGAGCCGCTGGTCGGTCAGGTGCTGCCGCTGCACCAGGCGCCGCAGGCGATGGCCGCGATCGCCGACCGCAGCACGATCGGCAAGGTCGTGCTCAAGCCCTGGTGAGGGACCCCGCCGTCCCCGGGGCCAGGCCGGTCAGGTGACGAGGCCCGGCAGGTAGGACAGCCGCATCCGGCGCCGCATGATCACCTTGCGGGTGCCGTCGGCGTGCAGCTGGAGGCGCGCGAGCTCCCAGCCGCCGGTGTCGGACTGCATGCTCATCAGCTGCGCGGCGGCCGAGCGCGAGGTGCCCGGCGGGATGCGCAGCGGGGCGTACTCGTACTCGCCGGCTGGGGACACGCGCCCGATTGTGCCTGCCGGACGCCGTCCGGTCATGTGCTGCTCGCCACCACCTCGCCCGGCGGTGTGTCACCGTCGAGGCGGACGGGCAGGGCAGGACGACGAGCGCCGGCGCCGGTCCGGTGCACCCGACGAGCAGGAGACCCGCTGATGACCGAGCCGGAAGCCGACGACGCCGACCGTCAGGAGCAGGCCACCCCCGTGGCGGCGGGCGGCCCCCAGCTGGCCGGCGAGGTCACCCCGCCCGGTGACGCCGTCCCCCGGGCCGACGCCATCGAGCAGCAGCTCACCGCCACCTCCCGGGGGACGTCGGCGGTGCACCCGGGGACTGCGGAGGCCGACGAGTACGACGTCCTCGAGCAGCAGACCGACGTGCCCGACGACGAGGACGACCTCCGCGGCTGACCGCCGTGCACGGTCGGTGCAGTCACTGCACCGACCGGTCCGGTGCCAGAGGCCTGCGTCCAGTCCGGCTTCGCGGTGTTGCTGCAGGTCCTGCGCGGCGCACCGGCTGCTGTGCTCCGGGCAGCACAACTGCCCGGGGCGCTGACGCGACGTCAGCGACCCGGGCAGGGGAGTGCGCGAAGGGTCAGTGCACGGAGCGCCGGCGACCGCCGCTGAGGCCCTCGGCGACACCGATCAGCAGCACTGCGGCGATGATGGCCACGATGGCGCCGAGGATGTTCAGCTCGAAGTAGTCACCGGTACCGAAGAACTTGGCGACGACGCCGCCGATCAGCGACCCGATGACGCCCAGCACGAGCGTCATGACGATGCTGAGGTTCTGCTTCCCGGGCTTGATGAGGCGCGCGAGCGCTCCGACGACCAACCCGAACACGAGGAATCCGATGATGCCCATGGCTGGTGTGTGCCCCGGGTGATCATCGGCCTAAACACCGGTGATCATGACGCTGCACACGGCAGCTGACCGGCCCGGTCACTCCGCGAGGTCGGCCAGCAGCTGGGCCAGCCGAGTCCGGCGCGGCCGGACGTCGACCTCGCGCACCGCCCGGGCCAGCGCCGCGCCGCTCGCGTGCACGATCGACAGGTGCCGCTGGGCCCGGGTGAGCGCGGTGTAGACCAGCGGGCGGGAGAGCATCCCGCCGGCCTCCGGGGGCAGGACGACGACCACCGCGGGCCACTCCGACCCCTGGGCGCGGTGCACGGTGATCGCCCAGCCGTGCCGCAGGTCCGACAGCGCGTTCATCGGGACGGTGACCGGCCCGGACGCGAAGGCGACGTCCAGCGAGCCGTCGCCGGTCCCGGTGACCACGCCGACCTCGCCGTTGGCGAACCCGATCGGCTCCAGGTCCAGGTGGTTGGCGGTGGCCACCACCCGGTCGCCGACGTCGAAGCCGAACAGCGTCCCGTCGCCCGGGTTGAGCTGGGCCTTGAGCGCCTTGTTCAGCTCGATGGTGCCGGCGGGGCCGCGGTGCACCGGCGTCACCACCTGCACCGATGCCGGGTCGATGCCCAGCGCCCGGGGGATCGAGTCGGTGACCAGCTGGACGACGCGCCGGGCGGCCTCGCCGCTGCCGGTCGCGGGCACGATCACCACCTCCCGGTCGGGGGAGTCGACCTGCGGCAGCTCGCCTGCCCGCACGCCGGTGGCCAGCCGGGCGATGGCGCCACCGGCGGCCTGCCGGTGCAGCGTGGTCAGCTCGGTGACCGGCACCGCGCCGGAGTCGATCAGGTCGCCGAGCACGTGCCCGGGGCCGATCGAGGGCAGCTGGGCCGGGTCGCCCACCAGCAGCAGGTGGGTGCCGTCGGGGCAGGCCTCGAGCAGTGCGGCGGTCAGCTCGACGTCCAGCATCGACGCCTCGTCGACCACCACGACGTCGGCGTCCAGCGGCCACTCCTCGTTGCGGGCGAACCCCCCGGTCGTGCCCTGCGCGCCCAGCAGCCGGTGCACGGTGACCGCCGGGTGGTCGGTGAGCTCCTCCAGCCGCTTGGCCGCCCGGCCGGTGGGTGCGGCCAGCGCGACCTCGGTGCCCTTGGCCTCCAGCAGCTTCACCAGGTTGGCGACCGTCCGGCTCTTGCCGGTACCGGGTCCGCCGGTGAGCAGCGAGACGCCGGCGCCGAGCACCTGCGCGACCGCGGCCTGCTGCGCCGGGTCCAGGCCCTCGGCCACCGAGCGCACCGAGGCCGGGTCGGCGATCCGCTCGCTGGTGGCCACCAGCCGGTGCACGTTCTCGGCCACGGCCTCCTCGGCCATGCCGTACCGGGCCAGGGACAGGGTCACCAGCGCCGGATCGGGCAGTTCGTCGCCGTCCGGGTCGTCGCCGGTCGGCTCGACGGACGGGGGCTGGTGCTCGAGGACGTCGCCGGACTCGACGGCGGCGATCACCGCGGCCGCCGGATCGGCGATCCCCTCCGCACGCAGCGCGGCCACCACCAGGTCGGCCGGCAGGACGGTGTGCCCGTCCCGGGTCGCCGTCCGCAGCGTCAGCGACACGATCGCCCGGCCCCGGCGGGCGTCCTGCCGGTCGGCGCCGGAGAGGACGGCGATGGCCAGCCGGTCGGCGTCGGCCAGCGTCACCGCGCCCAGCGACAGCAGCGCCCACGGGTCGTCCCGCAGCCGCCGGGCGGCGTCCGGCCCGAGCGCGTCGGCGGCGTTCGCGGCCAGCCGCGCGTTGAGGCCCGCACCGACCAGCAGCTCGACCACCTCGTACGTGGGCGCCGCGGCGAGGAAGGAGGAGAACAGCCGCTCAGCGCGCTGCCGGCCGACCCGGGGCAGTTTGAGCAGCCGCTCGGCGGTGACGTCGTCCGGGCCGATGATGCCGGCGGCGGGCAGGTCGGCCGCCGTCCGCTTGCCCAGGCCGGGCCAGAGGCCGGCGGTGGTGAACGCGGCGAAGACCGGGTCCCCGGGAGGGGATCCGGTCGGAGGGGCGACGGGGGAGGAGCTCACGACCGGCCGTTCAGGAGGGGGGCCGGTGCTCGGGGTAGCCGGCCGGGGGCAGGGACACGTCGTTCAGGGCGGTGCAGATGGCCGGGGGGAGGCGCACGTCCTCGGCTGCCAGCGAGGCTTTTAATTGCTGCGCGGTGCGGGCACCGACGATCGGTGCCACGACCCCGGGACGATCCCGCACCCAGGCCAACGCGACCGCGAGCGGGGTGGTGCCCAGCCCGTCGGCGGCGGTGCAGACCGCCTCGACGACACGGTCGGCCGCCGGGGAGCGCA
>JAOPWO010000024.1 GCA_025965635.1 Modestobacter sp.
AGATCGGGGACGCGGAGCTCGTCGGACTCGACGGCGTCGATGATCCGCTCCATCGTGCGCACCGCGGCGATCGGGTACTTCCCCACCGAGGTCTCCCCCGACAGCATCACCGCGTCAGCACCGTCGAGGACCGCGTTGGCGACGTCGGAGGCCTCAGCGCGGGTGGGCCGAGAGTTCTCGATCATCGACTCGAGCATCTGGGTGGCCACGATGACCGGCTTGTTCCGCTCCCGGGCCGCCTGCACGGCGCGCTTCTGCACCAGCGGGACCCGCTCGAGGGGCAGTTCCACGCCGAGGTCACCGCGGGCGACCATGATCCCGTCGAAGGCCTCGACGATGGCCTCGAGGTTGTCGATCGCCTCGGGCTTCTCCAGCTTGGCGATGACCGGGACCTCGACGTCCTCCTGGCGCATGATCTCGCGCACCAGCTCGACGTCGCGGGGTGAGCGCACGAACGACAGCGCGACGAAGTCGACCGAGAGGGACAGCGCGAAGCGCAGGTCCCGGGTGTCCTTCTCCGACATCGCCGGCACGCTGACGGCCACCCCGGGCAGCGACAGGCCCTTGTTGTTCGACACCGGGCCGCCCTCGAGCACCAGGCAGAACACGTCGGGGCCCTGGACGTCGACGACGGTGAGGGCGAGCTTGCCGTCGTCGATCAGCAGCCGGTCACCGACGACGACGTCGTTGGCCAGGTCCTTGTAGGTCGTGGACACCCGCTCGGCGGTGCCCTCGACGTCGTCCACCGTGATGCACACCCGGCTGCCGGAGGCCCAGAGGACCGGGCCCTCGGCGAACGTGCCCAGCCGGAGCTTGGGGCCCTGGAGGTCGGCGAGGACCGCGACCGCCCGGCCGACCTTGTCCGAGGCCTCCCGCACCATGCGGTAGGCCGCGGCGTGGTCCTCGTGCTTGCCGTGGCTGAAGTTCAGCCGGGCGACGTCCATCCCGGCTTCGACCAGGGCGGTGATCTGCTCCTGGGTGCCGGTCGCCGGCCCCAACGTGCAGACGATCTTGGCGCGGCGAGACATGAGGAACCTATCGGTCGGTGTTCAGCGGAGCGGAACGGCGGTGGGGGTCACCGGGCGCGGCAGGGCCGAGTCGCCGGTGAGCCAGTTGTCGACCGCGCCGGCGGCGGCCCGCCCCTCGGAGATGGCCCAGACGATGAGCGACTGGCCACGGCCGACGTCACCGGCGACGAACACGCCGGGCACGGTCGACATGAACTCGCTGTCGCGGACGACGTTGCCGCGCCCGTCGACCTCGACACCGAGGGAGTCGACCAGGCCGGTGCGCTGGGCACCGGTGAAGCCCATGGCGAGCAGCACCAGGTCGGCGGGCAGCTCCCGGTCGGTGCCCTCCACCTTCTGGAAGCGCCCGTCGACCATTTCGACGTCGTGCACCAGCAGCGCCCGGACGTTGCCGGCGCCGTCGTCGAGGAAGCGCTCGGTGTTGATCGAGTACAGCCGGTCCCCGCCCTCCTCGTGGGCGCTGGACACCCGCATGATCAGCGGGTACGTCGGCCACGGGTTGCGCTCGCCGCGCCTGTCCGGCGGTGTGGGCATGATCTCCAGCTGCGCGACCGAGGCCGCGCCCTGGCGGTGCGAGGTGCCCAGGCAGTCAGCGCCGGTGTCACCGCCACCGATGATGACCACCCGCTTGCCGGCCGCGTTGATCGGCGGCTCGTCGAGCTCGCCGAGGGCCTGCAGGTTGTCGTAGGGGAGGAACTCCATGGCCAGGTGGATGCCGGCGAGTTCCCGACCGGGCACGTCCAGGTCGCGGCCGACGGTCGCGCCGCCGGCGAGCACGACGGCGTCGAAGCCCGACCGCAGTTCCGCGACCGTCAGGTCGTCGGCGCCGGACCCGCCCACCTCGACCCCGGCGACGAACCGGGTGCCCTCGGCGCGCATCTGGTCCAACCGGCGGTCGACGTAGCGCTTCTCCATCTTGAACTCGGGGATGCCGTAGCGGAGCAGGCCGCCGATCCGGTCGGCCCGCTCGTAGACGGTCACCTCGTGCCCGGCACGGGTGAGCTGCTGCGCGGCCGCGAGGCCGGCCGGCCCGGACCCGACCACGGCGACCCGCTTCCCGGTGAGCTCCTGCGGGGGCTGGGGCGTCACCCAGCCGTTGGCGAAGGCCTGGTCGATGATCTCGAACTCGATCTGCTTGATCGTGACCGGCGACTCCTGCAGGTTGAGCACGCAGGCGCCCTCGCAGGGCGCGGGGCACAGCTTCCCGGTGAACTCCGGGAAGTTGTTGGTCGCGTGCAGCCGCTCGATCGCCTCACGCCAGTCGTCCCGGCGGGCGAGGTCGTTCCACTCCGGGATGAGGTTGCCCAGCGGGCAACCGTGGTGGCAGAACGGGATGCCGCAGTCCATGCACCTGGCGGCCTGCTCGCGCACCGCGGCGACCGGGAAGACGGCGTCCTCACCGCTCTCCCGGTCCAGGTAGACGTCCTTCCAGTCCATGATGCGGATGTCGACCGGACGCCGCGGCGGGCTCTGGCGGTCGAACTTCAGGAACCCCGTGCTGTCAGCCACGTGCTGCCTCCATGACGGCTCGGTCCACGTCGTAGCCGGCGGCTTCCGCGGCACGTCGGGCTTCCATCGCGCGACGGTAGTCGCGCGGCATGATCACGCTGAACCGCTCGGACCAGCGGCCCCAGTCGGCCAGCAACGCGGCGGCCACGGTGGACCCGGTGTCGCGCTGGTAGCGCACCAGCACGTCCCGCAGCCACTGCGAGGACTCCGCGTCCAGCGCCTCGATCTCGACCATCTCGCTGTTGACCCGGTGCTTGGCCAGGTCCAGCACGTAGCCGATCCCCCCGGACATGCCGGCGGCGACGTTGCGGCCGGTCGGCCCGAGGATCACCGCGGACCCGCCGGTCATGTACTCCAGCGCGTGGTCCCCGACCCCCTCGACGACGGCCAGCGCGCCGGAGTTGCGCACGCAGAACCGCTCGCCGACCCGACCGCGGAGGAAGACCTCCCCGGCGGTGGCGCCGTAGCCGATGACGTTCCCGGCGATGACGGCGTCCTCGGCGGCGAAGGTGGCCTCGCGGTCGGGGCGGACGACGATGCGCCCGCCGGACAGGCCCTTGCCGACGTAGTCGTTGGCGTCGCCGAACAGCCGCATGGTGATGCCGCGCGGCAGGAAGGCGCCGAAGGACTGCCCGGCCGACCCCTCGAAGGTGAGGTCGATGGTGCCGTCGGGCAGGCCCTCGCCGCCGAAGCGACGGGTGACCATCGAGCCCAGCATCGTGCCCACGGTGCGGTTCACGTTGCGCACCGGCAGCTGGAGGCTGACCGGCCGGGCGTCGAGCAGGGCACCCTCGCAGAGCTGGATCAGCGTCTGGTCCAGCGCGGCGTCCAGGCCGTGGTCCTGCGGCCGCACCCGGTGCAGAGGCGCGCCCTCGGGAAGCTCGGGCACCACCAGCATCTTGGACAGGTCCAGCCCGCGGGCCTTCCAGTGGTCGACCGCGGTGCGGGTCTCCAGCATCTCGGCGTGCCCGACGGCCTCCTCGATCGAGCGGAAGCCCAGTTGCGCCAGGTACTCGCGCACCTGCTCGGCGAGGAACTCGAAGAAGGTCACCACGAACTCGGGCCGGCCGGTGAAGCGCTTGCGCAGCTCGGGGTTCTGCGTGGCCACGCCGACCGGGCAGGTGTCCAGGTGGCAGACGCGCATCATCACGCACCCGCTGACCACCAGCGGCGCGGTGGCGAAACCGAACTCCTCGGCGCCCAGCAGCGCGGCCACGACCACGTCACGGCCCGTCTTGAGCTGGCCGTCGACCTGGACGGTGATCCGGTCACGGAGCCCGTTGGCCAGCAGCGTCTGCTGGGTCTCGGCCAGGCCGAGCTCCCACGGCGACCCGGCGTGCTTGAGCGAGGTCAGCGGCGCGGCGCCGGTGCCGCCGTCGTGCCCGGAGATGAGCACGACGTCGGCGTGGGCCTTGCTGACCCCGGCCGCGACGGTGCCGACCCCGACCTCGGCCACCAGCTTGACGTTGATCCGCGCCTCGTTGTTGGCGTTCTTGAGGTCGTGGATCAGCTGCTTGAGGTCCTCGATGGAGTAGATGTCGTGGTGCGGCGGCGGGCTGATCAGGCCGACGCCGGGTGTGGAGTGCCGGGTGCGGGCGATCCAGGGGTAGACCTTGCCGCCGGGCAGCTGGCCGCCCTCACCGGGCTTGGCACCCTGCGCCATCTTGATCTGGATGTCGTCGGCGTTGACCAGGTACTCGCTGGTGACGCCGAACCGGCCGCTGGCCACCTGCTTGATCGACGAGCGGCGCAGGTCGCCGTTCTCGTCCCGGGAGAACCGGCCGGGGTCCTCGCCGCCCTCCCCGGTGTTGGACCGGCCGCCGAGCCGGTTCATGGCGATGGCGAGGGTCTCGTGCGCCTCGGCCGAGATCGAGCCGTAGCTCATGGCGCCGGTCTGGAAGCGCTTGACGATCTCGCTGACCGGCTCGACCTCGTCCAGCGGCACCGGGGGCCGGACACCGTCGCGGAAGCCGAGCAGGCCGCGCAGGGTCGCCGCCTCCGCGGACAGCGCGTCCACGGTGTCGGTGTACCTCCGGAAGACGTCGTACTGCCGCGACCGGGTGGCGTGCTGGAGCAGGAACACCGTCTCCGGGTTGAAGAGGTGCACCTCGCCCTCGCGGCGCCACTGGTACTCCCCGCCGGTCTCCAACCGGCGGTGCGCCCGCTCGGCCGGGTTCCGCGGGTAGGCCCGGCGGTGGCGCATGGCCACCTCCTCGGCGAGCACGTCGATGCCCACGCCGCCCAGTGGGGCCGACGTGCCGGTGAAGTACTCGTCGACGAGGTCCTGGCTGAGCCCCACGGCCTCGAAGATCTGCGCCATCGTGTACGAGCCGACGGTGCTGATGCCCATCTTGCTCATGACCTTCAAGACGCCCTTGCCCAGCGCCTTGACCATGTTGCGGACGGCCTGGGCGGGCTGGACGCCGGTGAGCGAGCCATCCCGGATGAGGTCTTCGATCGACTCGAAGGCCAGGTAGGGGTTGACCGCCGCGGCGCCGTAGCCGAGCAGCAGCGCGACGTGGTGCACCTCGCGGCAGTCGCCGGACTCGACGACCAGGCCCACCTGCATCCGGGTGCGCTCGCGCACCAGGTGGTGGTGGACCGCGGCGGTCATCAGCAGCGACGGGATGGGGGCACGCTTCTCGTCGCAGTCCCGGTCGGACAGCACGATCACCCGCGCGCCGGCCGCGATCGCCTTGCTGACCTTGGTGCGCAGCTCCTCGATCGCCTTGGTCAGCGCCGCGCCACCACCGGTGACGTCGAAGTGGCCGGTGATCCGGACGGCGGCGAAACCGGGCAGGTCGCCGTCGTCGTCGATGTGCAGGATCTTGGCGAGCTCGTCGTTGTCGATCACCGGGAAGGGCAGGAACACCTGCCGGCAGGAGGCCGGGGTGGCCTCCAGCAGGTTCTGCTCCGGGCCGAAGGTGCGGCCCAGGCTGGTCACCAGCTCCTCGCGGATGGCGTCCAGCGGCGGGTTGGTGACCTGGGCGAACAGCTGCCCGAAGTAGTCGTAGAGCTGCCGGGACCGGTCGGAGAGCGCCGCGACGGGGGTGTCGGTGCCCATCGAGCCGATCGGCTCGGCCCCGGAGGAGGCCATCGGCGTGAGCAGCACGCGCAGTTCCTCCTCGGTGTAGCCGAAGAGCATCTGCCGGCGGACGACGGACTCGTGGCTGGGCCGCGAGCGACGACGCTCCGGGAGCGCGGGCAGGTGCACTAGCCCGGCGTGCAGCCAGTCGTCGTAGGGGTGCTCGCCGGCGAGCGCGCCCTTGACCTCCTCGTCGGAGACGATCCGGCCCTGGGTGGTGTCGACCAGGAACATCCGGCCAGGCTGCAGGCGGCCCTTGGCGACGACGTCGCCGGGCGGGATCTCCAGCACGCCGGCCTCGCTGGCCAGCACGACCATGTCGTCCTTGGTCCTCCACCAGCGGCCCGGGCGCAGGCCGTTGCGGTCGAGGCCGGCGCCGATCAGGGAGCCGTCGGTGAACGCCACGCAGGCCGGCCCGTCCCACGGCTCCATGATCGAGGAGTGGAACCGGTAGAAGGCCCGACGGGCCGGGTCCATCTCGTCGTGGTTCTCCCAGGCCTCGGGGATCATCATCAGCACGGCGTGCGGCAGCGAGCGGCCGGACAGGTGCAGCAGCTCGAGCACCTCGTCGAAGGTCGCCGAGTCGCTGAAGTCGCTGGCCGTCACCGGGAAGATCCGGTCGACGCCGAGCTCGCTGGCCGGGCCGGCGGGGCCGTCGAAGAGGCTGGTGTCCAGCTTCGCCTCGCGGGCGCGCATCCGGTTCCGGTTGCCCTTGATCGTGTTGATCTCGCCGTTGTGGGCGATGAACCGGAACGGGTGGGCCAGCGGCCAGCTGGGGAAGGTGTTGGTCGAGAACCGGCTGTGCACCAGCGCGATCGCCGACTCGTAGCGCTCGTCGCGCAGGTCGGGGAAGAACGCCGGCAGCTGGTCGGTGGTGAGCATGCCCTTGTAGGTCAGTGTCCGGGAGGACAGCGAGACCACGTAGCAGCTGCTGCCCGCCTCGCGGGCGGCCCGCTCGGCCCGCTTGCGCAGCACGAAGGCGCGCCGCTCCAGCCGGGTCACCCCGTGCAGGGCGGCGTTCCCGCCGAACGCGGCGGCGTCGGCCCGGCCGCCGGTGGTCTCGGCGACGAACAGCTGGGCGAAGTGCGGCATGACCGCGCGGGCGGTGGGCCCGAGGTCGGCGCCGTCGGGGTCGACCGGGAGCTCACGCCAGCCCAGGACGGTGAGGCCCTCCTCGGCGGCGATCCGGGTGACGGCCTCGACGACACCGGCCCGCTCGTCGACGTCGGTCGGCAGGAAGGCGACGCCGACGGCGTACTCCCCCAGCGGCGGCAGGTCGAAGTCGACGCTGGCGCGCAGCAGGCGGTCGGGGACCTGGGTCAGGATGCCCGCACCGTCGCCCGAGTTCGGCTCCGAGCCGGCCGCGCCACGGTGGTCGAGGTTGTGCAGGGCGGTGAGCCCGGCGGCCACGATCGCCCGCGTCCGGCGCCCACGGGCGTCGGCGACGAAGGCGACGCCGCAGGCGTCGTGCTCCGCGGCGGGGTCGTAGAGGCCCGAGGCCGCCGGCAGTGCCGAGAACGACGGCGCGGTGCGGGCCGGCGGCGGTGCCAGGGTCGGCACGGGCGCAGTGGCGGGGGCGGAGAGGTCGGACATGTCACTCCCGTCGTCGGCGGGCCGCGGCGTCTGCGCAGGGTCCCTGGGAAGCGGGCCCGTGCGACAGCGCTGGTGCGGGGGGCGTGGGCCCCGCCGGGTGGTCAGAGCGGTGCAGGATGGTGCGGGACCCGGGAGGGTCCGACGGGTGGGGCAACGCAGAGCCGGCGGGGACACGGTACGTCCGACCCGGCGTGGGTCCCGCGCACCCGGTCGAGCGGGTGGCCGCGGGGCTGGTCGTGCGCGGGGCGTCACTGGCCCGGTCCGACATCGCCGGCCGGCCCAGGATCACTGGTCGGCCGCGATGAGCGTACACAGACCAGTCACCTCAGCGACATGTCCATCTGGTGTCGCGAAGGTCTCGCCGGGACACCCGCACCCCGGCCGGCTCCGGTGTCCCGCCCGGCGGGGCGGCTCAGCCCGCGGGGGGTGTCCGGTCCGCCGGGTCGCCGCCGTCGTCGCTGACGGCCGGGCCAGGAGCCGCCCCCACCCCGCCGGAAGGCCGGTCCACCGTCGGATCCGGCGTGACGGGCTCGGCGGCCACCGGAGCGGGGGTCTCGGTCTCCCCGGTCGCCCGGGGCGACCCCTCGGACGCCGCCGTCCCGCGGTCGATCACCTCGCGCGGCCGGCCGCGCTGCCAGACCAGGTAGGCGACGGCGAGCAGGCCGACCACGATCGAGGTGATCACGTTGAGGCGGACCCCGAGGACCCGCTCGGCCGCGTCGATGCGCAGCAGCTCGATCCACAGCCGGCCGGCGCAGTAGGCGGCGACGTAGAGAGCGAACGCGCGGCCGTGGGACAGCCGGAAGCGCCGGTCGGCCCACACCACCAGGGCGGCGACGCCCAGGTTCCACAGCAGCTCGTAGAGGAACGTGGGGTGGTAGGTGCCCTGGACGATCGCCTGGCCGCCGGCGTCGGTGGCCGCTCGGCCGGCCGAGGGCAGCCACTCGTAGATGCGCAGCGCCCACGGCAGGTCGGTGGCCCGGCCGTAGAGCTCGTTGTTGAACCAGTTGCCCAGCCGGCCGATGGCCTGGGCGACGACGATCCCGGGGGCGATGGCGTCGGCGTAGGCGGGCAGCGGGATACCCCGGCGGCGGCAGGCGATCCAGGCGCCGACCCCACCCAGCGCGATGGCCCCCCAGATGCCCAGGCCGCCCTCCCAGATGGCGAAAGCCTTGAGCGGGTCACCGCCGTCGCTGAAGTAGGGGTCCGGGGTGGTGAGCACGTGGTAGAGCCGGCCGCCGACGATGCCGAAGGGCACCGCCCACACCGCGATGTCGAGCACCTCCCCCGGCGCACCGCCGCGGGCCACCCAGCGGCGCTCGCCGATCCAGCAGGCCACCACGATGCCGGCGATGATGCACAGCGCGTAGGCGCGCAGCGGAAAGGGCCCGATCTCCCAGACACCCTGGGTCGGGCTCGGGATCTCCGCGAGCGACATCATGTCCCGCTGCCCACCCGGCGCACCCCGCCGGCCAGGTCGACCGACAGCGCGCGCACCGCGGCCGGGCCGCCCCCGTCGAGCAGGGCGCGCACGTAGGCGGACCCGACGATGACCCCGTCGGCGAAGCCGGCCACCTCGGCCGCCTGGTCGCCGTCGGAGACGCCCAGCCCGACGCACACCGGCCGGTCGGTGACCGCACGGGTGCGCTCGACCAGCCGCTGGGCGGCATCGCCGACGCTGGCCCGGGTGCCGGTGACCCCCATGGTCGAGGCGGCGTAGACGAACCCGCGGCAGGCCGCGGTGGTGGAGGCCAGCCGGGCGTCGGTGGAGGACGGCGCGACGAGGAAGACCCGGTCCAGGCCGGTGCGGTCGGTGGCGGCCAGCCACGGGCCGGCCTCGTCGGGGATGAGGTCGGGGGTGATCGCCCCCGCTCCCCCGGCGGCGGCCAGGTCGTCGGCGAACCGGTCGACGCCGTAGCGCTCGATCGGGTTCCAGTAGCTCATGACCACCGGCACGGCGCCGGCCGCGGCGACGGCCTCGACCCCGCGCAGCACGTGGGTCATGCCCACCCCGGCGCGGACGGCGACGTCCACGGCCTCCTGGATGGTGGGGCCGTCCATGCCCGGGTCGGAGTAGGGCACCCCGATCTCCACGATGTCGGCCCCACCCTCGACGGCGGCCACCATCGCCTCGATGGAGGCGTCGACGTCGGGGTAGCCCACCGGCAGATAGGCGATGAGCGCCGCCCGCCCCTCGGCGCGGGCGGCGGAGATCCGGTCCTGGAGGAGGCTCATGCCAGCTCCCCAGCGTCCTGACCGGCGGTGGCGTCGTCGTTGCTGACGGCCCCCTCGGTGGGCTGCTGATCGGTGTCCAGGCCGGGACCCGGGTCGACCTCCTCGTGGTCGCCGAGGCCGAACCAGCGCGACGCGGTCTCCACGTCCTTGTCCCCGCGGCCGGAGAGGTTCACCAGCAGGACCGCGTCGGGCCCCACCTCGCGCCCCACCTGCATCGCGCCGGCGAGGGCGTGCGCGGACTCGATCGCCGGGATGATCCCCTCGGTCCGGCACAGCAGGGCGAAGGCCTCCATGGCCTCGCTGTCGGTCACCGGCCGGTACTCCGCGCGGCCGAGGTCGTGCAGGTAGGCGTGCTCCGGCCCGACGCCGGGGTAGTCGAGGCCGGCGGAGATCGAGTGCGACTCGATGGTCTGGCCGTTGTCGTCCTGGAGCAGGTAGGAGCGGGCCCCGTGCAGCACCCCGGGGTCACCGCCGGTGATCGTGGCCGCGTGCCGGCCGGTGTCCACGCCGTCCCCGCCGGCCTCCAGGCCGACCAGCCGGACGCCGTCGTCGGGCACGAAGGCGGTGAAGATGCCGATCGCGTTGGAGCCGCCGCCGACGCAGGCGAGCACCACGTCGGGCAGCCGGCCGATCCGCTCGAGCACCTGCTCGCGGGCCTCGTCGCCGATCACCCGCTGGAAGTCGCGGACCATCGCCGGGAAGGGGTGCGGACCGGCGACGGTGCCGAAGACGTAGTTCGTCGTCTCGACGTTGGTGACCCAGTCGCGGAAGGCCTCGTTGATCGCGTCCTTGAGGGTGCGCGACCCGGTGGTGACCGGTACGACCTCCGCGCCCAGCAGCCGCATCCGGGCCACGTTGAGCGCCTGTCGCCGGGTGTCCTCCTCGCCCATGTAGACGGTGCAGGACAGCCCCATCAGCGCCGCGGCGGTCGCCGTCGCGACGCCGTGCTGACCGGCGCCGGTCTCGGCGATGACCCGGCTCTTGCCGATCCGCTTGGTGAGCAGGGCCTGGCCCAGCACGTTGTTGATCTTGTGC
This sequence comes from Modestobacter sp., assembly GCA_025965635.1. GTDB lineage: Bacteria > Actinomycetota > Actinomycetes > Mycobacteriales > Geodermatophilaceae > Modestobacter. The sequence continues at coordinate 10,486 of JAOPWO010000024.1, forward strand.
GAGCCGGTGTGGTTGAGGTCCTCGCGCTTGAGCATGACCCGGGCGCCGCCGCAGTGCTCGGCGAACCTCGGGACGTCGGTGAGCGGGCTGGGCCGGCCGGTGTAGTCGCGCTGCAGCCGGGCGAACTCGCCGAGGAACGCCGGGTCGACCCGCATGGCCTCGTAGGCCTCGGTCAGCTCGTCGAGCGCGGCGATCAGGGCCTCGGGCACGAAGCGGCCACCGTAGGGACCGAAGTGCCCGGTCGCGTCCGGCCAGGCCGGACGCGCGGGGAGGTCGCGGACGTCAGGGGCCGGGGGATGCGGAGCGGTCACCGGGCCAGCTTAAGGACCTCCCTGCCCCCGGCCCTCCCGCAGGGGCCCGCCGCGAGCCCGCGAGCGGTGGGGGGCAGGAGGGCCCTTCTTCAGCGGGTGGGGCGGGGCGTGGCCGGGTGCGCCCCGGCGGTCACCAGGTCGGCCACGGCCTGGCGGGCGTCGCCCGCGGTGACCAGGCCCTCGCCGACCAGCACGGCGTCGGCACCGGCCGCGGCGTAGCTGATCAGGTCGTGCGGGCCGCGGACCCCGGACTCGGCGACCTTGACCACCCCGGTGGGCAGACCGGGTGCGATCCGCTCGAAGGTGGACCGGTCGACGTCGAGGGTGGTGAGGTCGCGGGCGTTGACCCCGATCACCGCGGCACCGGCGGACAGCGCACGGTCCGCCTCGGCCTCGGTGTGCACCTCGACGAGCGCGGTCATGCCCAGCGACTCCACCCGCTCCAGCAGGCCGGTGAGCGCGTTCTGGTTCAGCGCCGCCACGATCAGCAGCACGACGTCGGCACCGTGGGCCCGCGCCTCGTGCACCTGGTAGCTGCTGACCACGAAGTCCTTGCAGAGCACCGGGACGTCGACGGCCGCCCGCACGGCCGCCAGGTCGGCGTGCGACCCGCCGAACCGGCGGCGTTCGGTGAGCACGCTGATCACCCGGGCTCCGCCGGCGGCGTACTGGACGGCCAGGGACGCCGGGTCGCTGATCTCGGCCAGGTCACCCTTGGAGGGGCTGCGGCGCTTCACCTCGGCGATGACGCCGACGCCGGGGGCGCGCAGCGCGGCGAGGGCGTCGAGCGCCGGACGGGCGTCGGCTGCGGCGGCCTGCACCTCGACCAGGGGGGTCTGGGCCTGCCGGGCGGCGACGTCCTCCCGGACGCCGACCAGGATGTCGTCGAGGACGCTCATGAACTCTCCCCGCTGCGGGTCGCACTGCGTACCGGCGGGACGGTGTCCGGGGGCGTCGAGCGCTCGACCAGGAGCGATGACCACTCAGGATCTGACACCGGACGTCTCCTCACCAGTCGGATCGGTGAGTTCACTCTAGAGACGCCGGGCCGGGCGGCCGTCCGGGGGCTCGATGCGGGCACCTCGGACGAGGGGGTCACACTGTCCGGCCACCCCGGTCGGCGCGGGTCGGCCGGGCAGCGTCGCCCGTCGGGTCGTCGGTGGGGTCCTCGGTGGGGTCCTCCCCCCGGTCGAGCGCTTTCCACGCCGCCTGGTGGCGGTCCTCCGGCGTCTCCGGGCGGGCGCGGGCGGGCGTGGTCGCCGGCTGGGCGCCGGGGCGCTCGTAGCGCCGTCCCATGCCGGGCCAGCGCCGTCCGCGGACGGCGACGAACAGCCCGGCGAGCAGGGCGAGCAGCCCGGCGGCGGTGACGGCCGCCGGCCAGCCGGCGGACACCGCACCCGTCACCCGGGAGCCTTCCCCCGCCAACCCCGCCGCGTCGGCGGACGCGGCGTCGGCGAGCCCCCCGGTGAGCCCTCGCAGCCCGGACCAGAGCGGCCCGGCGCCGGCAGCGGCGACGAGCACCCCGACGGCCACCCGCCCCGCGCCGCGCACCGCGAGGACTGCCACGGCGGCCGCGAGGAGCAGCAGTCCGCCGGCGGGCACCAGCGGGACCAGCTCGCCTCCGCTGAGCGTCTGGACCACCGGCGGCAGCGGCCGCGGCCGGACGACGGTCACGGACAGCCAGCGCTGACCGGACGCGGACAGCGCCAGGGCGCCCGCCGCCGCACAGCCGACGAGGCCCAGGGTCATCTCCCTGCGCGCACTCACGCGAGCTCCCGCAGCCCCTCCGCCGCGGCGATCGCCGACAGCACCGCGCGGGCCTTGTGCCGGGTCTCCGCCTCCTCGGTGGCCGCGTCGCTGTCGGCCACGATGCCGGCCCCGGCCTGCACGTACGCCCGTCCTGCGTGCAGCACGGCGGTGCGGATCGCGATCGCCATGTCCATGTCGCCGCTGGCGTCGACGTAGCCGACGGTCCCGGCGTACAGCGCCCGCCGGGTGGGCTCCAGCGACTCGATGACCTCCATCGCCCGCGGCTTGGGCGCCCCGGACACGGTGCCGGCCGGGAAGGTGGCGTCGAAGACGTCCAGGGCGTCCCGGTCGGGCAGCAGCCGGCCACCGACGGTGGAGACCAGGTGCATGACGTGGCTGTACCGCTCGACCCGCATGAAGTCGGCGACCTCGACGGTGCCCGGGACGCTGACCCGGCCCAGGTCGTTGCGGGCCAGGTCGACCAGCATCACGTGCTCGGCCCGCTCCTTGGGGTCGGCCAGCAGCTCCTCGGTGAGCCGCACGTCCTCCTCGGGGGTGGCGCCGCGCGGCCGGGTGCCGGCCGGCGGGTGCACCACCGCCCGGTCCCCGGTGACGGTGACCAGCGCCTCCGGGCTGGACCCGACGACGTCGAAGGGCGACTCCCGCCCCTCGAAGCGCAGCAGGTACATGTACGGCGAGGGGTTGGTGGCCCGCAGCACCCGGTAGAGGTCCAGCGCGTCGACGTCGGTGGGCACCTCGAACCGCTGGCTGAGCACGGCCTGGAAGACGTCGCCGGCCCGGACGTGCTCGCGGACCCGCTCGACGCCGGCCTCGAAGACCCCGGGCGCCATGTTGCTGCGCTGCTCGAGGACGACGTCGGTGGCGGCGAGCACGGCCACCCCCGGGGGGACCGCCTTGGTGAGGTCCGTGGCCATCGCGTCCAGCCGGGTGACCGCGTCGTCGTAGCCGCTGTCGTAGCCGCCGGCGCCCCGCAGCGCGTTGGCGATGAGCAGCACGGTGCCGTCGGTGTGGTCCAGCACGGCGAGGTCGGTGACCAGCATCAGCGCGAGCTCGGGCATGCCGAGGTCGTCGGTGCTGGTCTGCGGCAGGCGCTCCAGCCGGCGGACGACGTCGTAGCCGAGG
>JAOPWO010000031.1 GCA_025965635.1 Modestobacter sp.
CTCAGCAGCCACACCGCGGCCACGAGCGCCACCGGCAGCAGCCAGGCCAGCGGGCTGCCGACCAGGATGCCGAGGTTGGCCTGGCCCTTGCGGAGCACGACCGTCCACGCCTGCCCGTCGACGACCTGGGCGACGAACCGGCCCAGGTGGCTGCGCTCGGCCGCCGGCCGCAGCCAGTCCAGCACGGCCACCACCCCCACCACGAGGACCGCGGCGGCCAGCACCGCCACCAGCCGGCCGACCGTCACCCGGATGCGCGCCAGCAGCATGCCGAGGACGACGAAGCCGGGCACCGCGCCCAGCACGCCGCCGAAGTCGCGGCCCAGGGACGGTGCGCCGATGAGCACGACGCTGACCGTGCCGGCGGCCAGCACGGGCAGCAGCCAGCGGGACCGCCCGGGGCCGCCGTCGACCGGCGCGGCGTCCCGGTCGGCGTCGTCCGGGATCCGGCCCCGCCGGGCGAGCGCGGCGGCACCCGCGGCCGTCAGCAGCAGCGCCGCGACCGAGAAGAGCCCGAAGCTGAGGTTGCCGTAGCCGACGAACCGACCGGCGACGATCGCGTCGTAGCCGAGCAGCCCGTTGAGCTCCAGGTGCGAGCCGGTGAGCACGTCCCCGACCAGGGTGGCCAGGGTGATGGTCAGGACGGCGGCCGCGGGCCCGGTGCGAGACCGGCGCCACGGGCCGAGGCCGGCGACCGCCGCGACCATGACCGCGACCGCCGGTACGGCGCCGCCCAGCGCCCAGCGCGGTGAGCCGGCCTGCTCCCAGGGCAGCAGGTTGACCAGGTAGGTGGCCACCGGCAGGGACGCCGCGACCAGGCAGCCGGCCCGCAGCGGCGGCCGCCACCGGGGGCAGCCGGCCCGGACCGGCCACCAGGACGGCATCCTCCGCCACCCGCCGAGGACGAACAGCCCGGCCACGACGACGGCCGCGTCCACCACCACCAGACCCCAGAAGAAGGTGCTGGTGCTGCGGTAGTGGGTCGTGGCCCGGGTGTTGGCGTCGGTGAGCTCGGCGATCGCCGCGGGCAGCGGCGGCCGGTCGCCGGTGACCGTCATCGGCTGACCGTTCATCGACGCCGGCTGGGCCAGGCCCAGCGCCGCCAGCGCGGTGGGCGCGACGTCGATCAACTGCACGAACGGCGCGCGTCCGGTGCTGGCCGAGGTGAGCCACCCGGGCCGGGTGCCCGGTCCCGAGACGAGCGCGAGGTGCAGCTGCGCCCGGCCGTCGTTGACCTCGGAGATGCCCTGCAGGAGCAGCAGCGTCTCCCCCGGCAGCGTCGCCACCGCGTCCCGGAGCCGGCCGACCTCCCGGTCGACGTCGACCAGCGCGACGTGCCGGGCGTCGGGCAGGGTGCCGGTGTCGGTCTGGTCGGGGCTGGGCCGGCCGGCATCGGTCAGCTGGTCGAGGGAGACCAGGGTGAGCGGGCAGCCGCCGAGCAGCGCGGCGGTCTCCTCGACGGTGGCCGGAAGGCCCTCCTGCACGGTCAGCGTGGTGCGGGGACCGGCCGCGCCGAGGGTCGCGGCCCGCCCCACAGCGGTGGCGCAGCCCACCGAGTCGCCCAGCGCGCCGGGCTCGGCACCGAACCGGGCGGTGGCCTCGTCCTCCGCGACCCGCGCCAGCGTCGCCTGCGGCTCGTGCAGGCCGAGGGAGGCGGCCTGCTCCTCGAGGCCGCAGTGGGAGAACGACGCGTCGACGGAGGGGACGTCCGCGGCGGGCCCCTCGGGCAGGCCGGTGGCGTCGTCCCCGTCGGTGACCGGGACCGGCGGGATGGGCTCCGCCGTCCCCGGGTACCGCGCGCGGTTGCCGGCGCCCAGCGTGGCCCAACCGTCGAGCAGGCAGGTGGTGGACCGGGCGGCCCGCACCGACATCGCGCCGATCGCAGAGGTCTCGGCGAGGTCCCACAGCTGCGGGGTGCGCCCGGCGTCCAGGTCGGTCCAGACGAGCCCGGGGACGCCGACGACGAGCACCCGGTCCGCGGCCGGGTCGCCGGCGTCCTCGGTGGCCGCAGCCGGCGTGGCGAGCCCGAGCAGCACCGCGAGGACGAGCAGCAGCCCCGCGAGCCGCGCGGCCCGGGTCACCGGTCCGGCCTACCGGGAGGCCCGAGCAGCTCGCGGTAGACGGCGACGAGCTGGTTGGCGGTACCGGCCTCGTCGGGCCAGGTGGCCGCCTGGCGGGGGCCGGCCACCGACAGCCGGGCGCTCCGCTCCGGGTCGACGAGCACCTGGGTGACCGCGTCGGCCAGGGCGCCGGCGTCGCCGGACGGGACCAGGTCGGCCGCGCTGCCGACCAGCTCGGGGATGCCGCCGACCCGGGTGGCGACCAGCGGCGTGCCGGACCGCAGCGCCTCCTGGGCAGTCAGCGACCGGGCCTCCCACGCCGACGGAAGCACGCAGACGTCCGCGGCGCCGAGCAGGTCGGCGACGTCGGCGCGCCGGCCGAGCAGGGAGACCGGCAGCTGCCGGGCGCCGATCTGCTCGGCCAGGTGCTGCTGCAGCGGCCCGTCGCCGGCGATCACCACCCGCGGTGGCGCGGCTCGCAGCCGGGGGTCGGTGGTCCAGCGTTCCACCGCGTCGAGCAGGACGTCGTAGCCCTTCTGCGGGTGCAGCCGGCCCACCGCCACCACCAGCGGCCGCCGGTCGTCGCCGAGGCCGAGCTCGCGCCGGACCTCGATCCGGCTGCGCTGCGCCGGCGGGAGGGCCGGCGCCG
>JAOPWO010000066.1 GCA_025965635.1 Modestobacter sp.
ACGCGGGGCTGCGCCGGCTCCAGCCGCCGCCCCTGCCCCTGCCCCTGCCGCGGCAGCGGGCGGCGTGGTCGCCCGGATCAGCACCAGCGCCGGCAGCGTGAAGCCGGTGGTGCAGGCCGCCGCCGACATGGTGATGAGCAACGTGGCCGGGATCAGCTCGATCGGCGGCACGCGGGCGAGCGCCACCGACCCCGGTGGCCACCCGTCCGGCCTGGCCGTCGACTACATGACCAGCCGTGCAGCGGGCGATGCGGTCGTCGCCTTCCACATCGCCCACTGGGACGAGCTCGGCGTCGAGTACCTCATCTGGCAGCAGCGGATGCTGTCCTCGCCGAACGGCTCCTGGAAGCAGATGGAGAACCGGGGCAGCGCCACGGCCAACCACATGGACCACGTCCACGTGAACCACCGGGGCTGAACCCGCCGATACGCCGCGTCCCGCGGCTGGAGTTCCGCGGCATGAGGTCCGCGGCATGGCGCTGCGGGTGCTCCCCGCCGACGGCGACGACAGCGCGGTGTTCGAGCTGTCGCACTGACGCTCCCGGTCGGGTGGTCAGCCGCGTCGTGGCACCCTGACCACTCGCTGCCGGCGGCGGCGACCGCCCACCGATCAGCCGACCCACCGCGTGGACGACCTGCCCGGTCACGACGGCCAGGCGCCCGATCGCGCCGGGCTACATTGCTGCGGGGTCGGCGAGACAGGACTCGGCCCAGGGGCCCGTGCGCGGGCTGCGGTGGTCGGGAGCGGGGCGTGGTGACGATCGACGGAGCGGACCGACCCGGAGAGCCGGCCGGCGCCAGGGCGCCCGGCTCGGCCGCGGCGGCGGCGGCACTGCGGATCGCCGACGAGGCGCGGGTGCGCGCGGCGCGCCGGCTGGTCCCGGACGCCGACCGCCTGCCGGCGCTGAGCCGGATCGCCGACCTGGCCGCAGAGCTGCTGGGCACCGCCGCCGCGCAGGTCTCGCTGCTGGACGACGAGCAGCTCGTGGCCGGCGGTGCGGGCGCGGCCGCGGGTGCCGTCGGGAACCGGGGCCCGCTGGAGGAGTCGCTGTGCACGGTGACGGCCGCCTCGCCCGGTCCGCTGGCCGTGGCTGACGCGCCGGAGGACGACCGGGTGAGCGACCTCCCCCCGGTGACGTCGGGCGCGGTCGGCGCCTACCTGGGCGCACCGCTGGTCGACGACGAGGGGCACGTGGTCGGCGTGCTGTGCGTCTTCGACCCGACCCCGCGGCAGTGGTCGGACACCGACGTGGCGGTGCTGCGCCAGCTGGCGAACTCGGTGACCACCGAGCTGCAGCTGGCCGCGCTCATCGGTGACTACGAGACCAGCCGGCTCCGCGCGGAGCTGGCGATGGACGCCGCGGAGCTCGGCACCTTCGACCTCGACGCCCGCACCGGCCGGTTGTCCTGGGACGAGCGGCTGATGCGCATGTTCGGCTACGAGCCGGCCACGTTCGACGAGACCCTGGCGGCCTTCAGCGCCCGCGTCCACCCCGACGACCTGGCCCGGGCCGACGACGCCCTGCAGCGGGCGATCGCCACCGGTGGGGAGTACGTCGTCGAGTACCGGGTGTGCCTGCCCGGCGGCGGGACCCGGTGGGTGTCCGCGCGCGGCCGGGCGGTGACCGACGGGACCGGCCGGACCACGCGGGTGGTGGGCGCGGCCTACGACACGACGCGGGAGCGCGCGGTGGAGACCCGGGTGAGCCGGCTGCTGGAGGCGATGCCGGCCGGCTTCTACTCGCTGGACGCCGAGTGGCGCTTCACCCACGTCAACGCCGAGGCCGAACGGCTGCTGGGCCGTCCCCGTGAGGAACTGCTCGGAACGGTGCTCTGGGAGGAGTTCCCCGCCGCCCGGGACGGCGTCTTCGAGGACAGCTACCGCCGGGCGGTCGCCTCCGGCGAGCCGGTGAGCTTCGAGGCGTACTACCCCGCCCCGCTCGACGGCTGGTACGAGCTCCGCGCCTGGCCGACCCCCGAGGGGCTGTCGGTGTACTTCCTGGAGGTGACCGCACGGCGCGCTGCCCAGCAGCAGGCCGAACGGTCGGCCGTGCGGCTGGCGCTGCTCGCCCGGGCCAGTGCCGAGCTGTCGGGCACGCTGGACGCGCAGACGGCCATCGCCCGGCTGCCGCGACTGGTGGTGCCGGCCCTCGCCGACTGGTGCATCGTCACCGTCATCGGACCCGACGGGGTCGCCCGCGACGTCGGCTCATGGCACGCCGACCCGGCCGGTCAGGAGCTGGTGCGCCGGTACGCCGCGGTGCGGCTGGCCGCCATGCCGGTCGACGCACCGGTGGCGCGGGCGCTGCGCACCGGCGCCCCGGTGGTCTCGTCCGCGGACGAGATCACCGGGATGCTGCCGCCCGGAGAGGCCCGCGAGCTGCTCGCCCTGATCGCGCCGCGCTCAGTCGTCGCCCTGCCCCTGCGGGCACGGGGCCGGACCCTGGGACTGCTCACGCTGTCCTACGCCGACGGGCACGTGCCCACCGACGACGACGTCGCCACCGCCCAGGACGTCGCCGACCGGGCCGGGCTGGCGCTGGACAATGCCCGGCTCTACCACCAGCAGCTGCAGCTGGCCGAGGGACTGCAGCGGAGCCTGCTCACCGCGCCCCCGGAGCCCGACTCCGCCGAGATCGTGGTGCGGTACCTGCCGGCCACCGAGGCGGCCCGGGTCGGGGGTGACTGGTACGACGCCTTCCTGCAGCCGGGTGGGTCGACGATGCTGGTGATCGGCGACGTCGTGGGCCACGACACGGCCGCGGCCGCGGCCATGGGCCAGCTGCGGAGCCTGCTGCGTGGTATCGCCACCTACAGCGACGCGGGCCCGGCCGAGGTGCTCCGCGGGCTGGACTCCTCCATGGCCCTGCTCCAGGTCGACACCCTGGCCACCGCGATGATCGCCCGGTTCGAGCAGACCCCGGACGAGCGCTCCCGCGGCGTCACCCGGATGCGGTGGGCGAACGCGGGGCACCTCCCGCCGCTGGCGGTGACCCCCGACGGCACGGTCACCGTGCTCGCGGACTGGCGGGCCGACCTGCTGCTGGGCGTGGATGCCACGGTGCAGCGCACCGAGCGGCTGGTCACCCTGGACCACGGTGCCACGGTCCTGCTGTACACCGACGGGCTGATCGAGCGCCGGGACTCCGACCTCGACACCGGGCTCGGGCGGCTCCGGGAGGCGCTCGGCGACCTGGCCGCGCGGCCGCTGCCGGAGCTGTGCGACGAGCTCATCGCCCGGCTCGTCGACGGCCGCCCGGAGGACGACGTGGCGCTCGTCGCGATCCGGCTGCGGGCGGTGGCGCCGGGCTGACCCGGTCGTGGCATCTTCCGGACGGGGCGCGGGAGGTCCAGACTCGTCGGTGCACGGCAGCGACACGGGGACCCAGGCCGACCACCTGCCAGGGAGACCAGATGCCCGACCAGCCGATGCTCGACCGCAGCCCGTTCCTGCAGGGGCCGTTCGCACCGGTCACCGAGGAGATCACGGCCCTCGACCTGCCGGTGACCGGCCGGTTGCCGGCCGACCTGGACGGCCGGTACCTGCGCAACGGGCCCAACCCCCTCGACGCCGACGAGCCGCTGCAGCACTGGTTCCTCGGCGCGGGCATGGTGCACGGTGTGCGGCTGCGGAACGGCCGGGCCGAGTGGTACCGCAACAGGTGGGTCCGCTCCCGTCAGGTGGCCGAGCGACTGGGGGAGCCGTGGCCGGGCGGGCCGGTGCACGCCGGGATGGACTTCGCGGCCAACACGCACGTCCTGGCCCACGCCGGGCGCACCCTGGCCACCGTCGAGGCCGGTGCGCTGCCGTACGAGCTCACCGACGACCTCGACACGGTCGGCCCGTGCGATTTCGACGGCACCCTGCCCGGCGGCTACGCCGCGCACACCAAGCTCGACCGGCGGACGGGTGAACTGCACGCCGTCGCCTACTGCTGGGTCCGGGACCACGTCCAGCACGTCGTCGTGGGACCGGACGGCAGGGTCACCGGCACCACCGACGTCCCGGTCGCCGACGGGCCGATGATGCACGACTTCGCACTCACCGACCGCTACGTCGTGCTGCTGGACCTACCCGTCACCTTCAGCATGGACGCGGCGGCGGCCGGTGTGCAGCTGCCCTACACGTGGAACCCGGCGCACCCGCCCCGGGTCGGGTTGCTGCCCCGGACCGGGCCGTCCCGGGAGGTCCGCTGGTTCGAGGTGGACCCGTGCTGGGTCTTCCACACCCTCAACGCCTACGACGACGAGACCGGCCGGGTGGTGCTCGACCTGTGCCGGTACGAGGCCCCGTACGACCTGGCGGCGCTCACCGGGAACGGGTCCCCGACCCTGGACCGCTGGACGTTCGACCCGGCGACCGGCGTCGCGCGCCAGGACCGCCTGGACGACCGCCCGCAGGAGTTCCCCCGCGTCGACGAGCGGGTCGTCGCCCGGCCGCACCGGTACGGCTACAGCGCGGTCACCGCGGAGGTCGGCGCGGCGACCGTGGGGCAGGACGGCAGCTTCGCCGACGGCGCCTTCGCCGACGCGCTGCTCAAGCACGACCTGGCCAGCGGCACCGTCGAGGCGCACTCCTTCCCGCGTGGCTCCGCCGTGGGCGAGGCCGTGTTCGCGCCGTCGGCGCCGGACGCGGCCGAGGACGACGGACACCTCCTGGCGTTCGTGCACGACCCCGACCGCGGCGCCACCGACCTGGTCGTCCTGTCGGCGCAGGACGTCGCGGGCCCGCCGGTCGCCCGGGTCCACCTCCCGCTCCGGGTCCCGCTGGGCTTCCACGGCAGCTGGCTCCCCGACGGCCGTTGACCGTGCCCGGCCGGCTCGGTGGTCACGGGTGCACGATCTCGAACCGCGTTGCTGCGCCCCGGCGTAGGCCGCGTCCACGTCGTCGGTCAGCACCGAGACGGCCGGGACCCCGGCTGCTGAGGCGTCGCGTGGGCCGAGGTGCACGTCCGCCCCGGTGTCCGGGGACGTGCGGCGGGCCACCCAGCCCAGGTCGAACTCCTCGGTGCGCAGACCGATGTCGTCGGTGTGGAAGCCCTTCGCCGCCTCGACGTCGGGCACCCGCAGGTCGGCGATGCTGCGGATGGCGCGCATCCGGTCCTCTCCTGCCCGGACTTGTCCGCGGGATGTCCGTCCTCCGCCCGGTGCCCGTCCAGCCGCTCCGGCTCCGGTGCACCCCCGGCACGCCAGGAGAGGGTTCCCTTCCGCCGCCGACCGGGCCAGGCTGGAGCTGCCCCGGGCCCAGGGATGTCCGGGCCGACCGTTCCGGAGGGTCCGTCATGCGCCGAGCACCTGCCACCACTCTGCTCGCACCCTGCCTGGTCACGCTGGTCCTCGGCGGGTGCGGCACGGCTGAGGACGCGCCGGCAGCGACCGCCGGCGAAGAGCCGGCCGGCTCCGGGGCGGCGGGCTCCGCAGCGGCCGGCTCCGCATCGACCGGGTCCGGCGCGGAGCTCACCGCGCGCCTGGTCGACCCGGCCGGCACGCAGGTGGGCACGGCCACCTTCACCGACGCCGAGGGCGGTCTGGAGCTGACCGTCGAGGTGGACGGCCTGCCGCCGGGCTTCCACGGCTTCCACGTCCACGGGATCGGGCTCTGCGAGCCCGGCAGTGCCAGCCCCACGGACCCCTCCATGACCGGCGACTTCCTGTCGGCCGGCGGGCACGTCGGTGCCGGGAGCACCGACCACGGCGAGCACGCCGGCGACCTTCCGGCGCTGTTCGTCGATCAGGCCGGCGCCGGCTCGCTCACCACCGTCACCGACGCGCTCACCTCCGCCGACCTGACCGACGACGACGGCAGCGCGGTCATGGTGCACGCGGGCCGGGACAACTACGCCAACGTGCCGGAGCGGTATGCCGCCGGCGGCCCGGACGAGATGACCCGCAACACCGGTGACGCGGGCGGCCGCATCGCCTGCGGCGTCGTCGACGGGTGACCGGCCCCGGCCCGGGCGGGGTCAGGACCGCGGGCGCCGGCCGATCTTCGAGCCCAGCCAGGTGAGCGGGTCGTACCGGCGGTCGACCACCCGCTCCTTGAGCGGGATGATCCCGTTGTCGGTGAGGTGGATGCCCTCCGGGCAGACCTCGCTGCAGCACTTGGTGATGTTGCAGTAGCCCAGGCCGAACTGGTCCTGGGCGGCGCCCCGGCGGTCGGTCACGTCCAGCGGGTGCATGTCCAGCTCGGCCAGCCGGATGAGGAACCGCGGTCCGGCGAAGACCGCCTTGTTGTCCTCGTGGTCCCGGATGACGTGGCAGGTGTCCTGGCAGAGGAAGCACTCGATGCACTTGCGGAACTCCTGCGAGCGCTCCACGTCGACCTGCTGCATCCGGTGGCTGCCGTCGGGCTCCCGCGGCCTCGGGTTGAACGCCGGGATCTGGGCGGCCTTCTCGTAGTTGTAGGACACGTCGGTGACCAGGTCCCTGATCACCGGGAAGGTGCGCAGCGGGGTGACCGTGACCGTCTCGGCCTCGTCGAAGGTGCTCATCCGGGTCATGCACATCAGCCGCGGCCGGCCGTTGATCTCCGCGCTGCACGACCCGCACTTGCCCGCCTTGCAGTTCCACCGGACGGCGAGGTCCCCGGCCTGGGTGGACTGCAGCCGGTGGATGACGTCGAGAACCACCTCGCCCTCGTTGACCGCGACCGTGAACGTCTGCAGGTCGCCGCCGCCGGCGTCCCCGCGCCAGACCCGGAACGTCGCGTCGTAGGTCATGACTGCTGCTCCTCGAAGATCTCAGCGAGCTCCGGCGGCATCTGGGGAAGGGGCTGCCGGGTCAGTGCCACCGAGCCGTCGGGGGCGCGGGAGCAGACGAGGTTGGTCCGGCCCCACTCCGGGTCCGGGCCGGGGAAGTCGTCACGGGTGTGCCCACCCCGGCTCTCCTGCCGCTCCAGCGCGGCCCGGGCGATGCACTCGCTGACCACGAGCATGTGCGGCAGGTCGAGCGCGAGGTGCCAGCCGGGGTTGTACTGCCGGTGCCCCTCGACCGACAGGTCGGCCACCCGCTGCTTGAGCGCGGCGATGCGCTCCAGCGCCTGCTCCATCTCCGGTTGGGTGCGGATGATGCCGACCAGGTCGTGCATCGCCTGCTGCAGGTCGTGCTGCACCGCGTAGGGGTTCTCGCCGCCCTCCCGCTCGAACGGCGCCAGTGCCGCGCGCCCGGCCGCGGCCAGCGCCTCGTCCGAGAGGGGCG
>JAOPWO010000069.1 GCA_025965635.1 Modestobacter sp.
GGTGCTCACCCGGGAGAACGGCAAGATCCGGATGGAATCCTTCGTCGACTCCATCGTCTTCGCGCACCGCTTCGCGCTGGCCACCGAGCTGACCGACGAGCTGCAGGCCGTCAGCCGCCTCGCCGGCCCGCCCTACGACACGACCGTGTCCTACCTCCCGCTCGGCGTCGTCACGATCATCGTGCCCTTCAACTGGCCGCTCGCCATCCTCGCCGCCTCGCTCCCCCAGGCGCTCCTGGCCGGCAACACCGTCGTGGTGAAGCCCCCGCCGTCCTGCCCGCTGGCCACGGTCCGCACCGTCCAGCAGGTCGCCGAGCTGCTGCCCCCGGGCGTGCTCAACGTGGTCACCGGCGCGGACGCCGAGATCGGCGCCGCCCTCGTCTCCGACGAGCGGGTGAAGAAGGTCTGCTTCACCGGCAGCCCCGGCGGCGGCAAGCGGATCATGGCGATGGCCTCCGAGTCGCTCACCCGGGTCGCCCTGGAGCTGGGCGGCAACGACCCGGCCCTCGTGCTCGCCGACGCCGACCTGGGCCCCGACGCGCTGCAGAAGCTGTTCGCCGGCACCTTCGACTCCACCGGCCAGATCTGCATGGCCACCAAGCGGCTCTACGTCCACCGCTCCCGCTACGACGAGGTGGTCGAGGGCCTGTCCGGCATCCTCGCCACCCAGCGGCTCGGCCACGGCCTCGACGAGGGCGTGACCATGGGCCCGCTGCACAGCCCGCGGCAGAAGGAGTACGTGCTCGAGCTCGTCGCCCAGGCCCGCGAGTCCGGTGCCGAGGTGCGCGAGTTCGGTGAGTACGCCGACGGTGTGGACCCCTCCCGCGGGAACTTCCTGCGCCCCTCGCTGGTCCTCGACCCGCACGAGGACGCCCGGGTCGTCGCCGAGGAGCAGTTCGGCCCGACCCTGCCGATCCTGCCCTTCGACGACGAGGACCAGGCGATCGCCCGGGCCAACGACACCTGGTCGGGGCTGTGCTCCTCGGTGTGGACCACCGACCTGGACCGGGCCGCAGCGGTGGCCGCCCAGCTCCGCACCGGCTACACCTTCATCAACGCCCACGGGGCCGCCCACCTGGACGAGCGCGCGCCGTTCGGCGGCTTCGACCAGAGCGGCATGGGCCGGGAGATGGGCATCGAGGGGATCCGCGAGTTCATGGACACCCACTCGGTCGGCTTCCCCGCCTGAGCACCCCCGCTCACCGACGAGAGGACAGCGACATGGCAGCCAACCGCGGCGTCACCTACCAGGGCCCCGGCAAGGTGGAGGTCACCGACCTCGACCACCCCGGGCTCGTCCTGCGCGACGGGCCGGGCGTCAACCCGGCCAATGTGGGCCGGGAGATCCCGCACGGCGCCATCCTGAAGGTGGTCACCACCAACATCTGCGGCAGCGACCAGCACATGGTCCGCGGCCGCACGACCGCTCCGCACGGCCTCGTCCTGGGTCACGAGATCCTCGGCGAGGTCGTCGAGACCGGCCCCGGCGTCGAGTTCGTCGAGGTCGGGGACATCTGCTCCGTGCCGTTCAACATCGCCTGCGGGCGCTGCCGGAACTGCAAGGAGGGCAAGACCGGCATCTGCCTCAATGTCAACCCCGACCGCCCCGGCTCGGCCTACGGCTACGTCGACATGGGCGGCTGGGTCGGCGGGCAGTCGGAGTACGTGGCGGTCCCCTACGCGGACTGGAACCTGCTGGTCTTCCCCGACCGGGACCAGGCACTGGAGAAGATCCTGGACCTGACCATGCTCTCGGACATCTTCCCGACCGGGTACCACGGCGCGGTCACCGCCGGCGTGGCACCCGGCTCGACGGTGTACGTCGCCGGCGCCGGCCCGGTCGGCCTGGCCGCAGCGGTCTCCGCACAGCTGCTGGGCGCCGCCGTGGTCATCGTGGCCGACCTCAACGAGGGCCGGCTGGCCCAGGCCCGCTCGTTCGGCTGCGAGACCGTCGACGTCTCCAAGGGCGACCCGAGGGACCAGGTGGAGCAGCTGCTCGGCGTCCCGGAGGTCGACGCCGCGGTCGACGCCGTCGGCTTCGAGGCCCGCGGGCACGGCGAGGGCGCGGCCACCGAGGCACCGGCCACGGTGCTGAACTCGCTGATGGAGCTCACCACCGCCGGCGGCGCCATCGGCATCCCCGGGCTCTACGTCACCGGCGACCCCGGCGGCATCGACGAGGCGGCCAAGATCGGCGCCCTGTCGCTGAGCCTGGGCACCGGTTGGGCGAAGTCGCTGTCCTTCACCACAGGGCAGTGCCCCGTCATGCGCTACAACCGCCGGCTGATGATGGCGATCCTGCACGACAAGGTGCAGATCGCGAAGGCGGTCAACGCCGAGGTCATCAGCCTGGACGACGCCCCTCGGGGGTACGCCGAGTTCGACTCCGGCGTGGCCAGGAAGTACGTGATCGACCCGCACGGCGTCACCGGCAAGGCCGCCTGACGCACCGCAAGATCATCGTGCACTTCCCGGGGTCTGGGGGCAGGTTGGGGCCCCGGGGAGTGCACGCTCCCCGGGCTCACGTCGAGGGGGACGCATGTCGGGACGCATCCGCAACGCCGCGCTGGCCGCCAAGGTCGTCCCGCCCGAGGTCGCCGCGGCGGTGATCCGGCCCGGCGACACCGTCGGGATGAGCGGCTTCACCGGCGCCGGGTACCCCAAGGAGGTCCCCGCCGCGCTGGCCCGGCAGATCTCCGCCGCCCACGAGGCCGGCCAGGACTTCCGGGTCAACGTGTGGACCGGCGCCTCCACCGCCCCCGAACTGGACGGCGCCCTCGCCGCCGCCGACGGCATCGAGCTGCGGCTGCCCTACCAGTCCGACCCGGTCAGCCGGGAGAAGATCAACGCCGGGCAGATGGAGTACATCGACGTCCACCTGTCCCACGTCGCGCAGATGGCGTGGATGGGCTTCCTCGGCAAGCTCGACGTCGCGCTCATCGAGATCAGCGGCATCACCCCCGACGGCCAGCTGGTGCCCTCGGCGTCGATCGGCAACAACAAGACCTGGATCGACCAGGCCGACCGGGTGGTGCTGGAGGTCAACTCCTGGCAGAGCGCCGCGCTGGACGGGATGCACGACGTGTACTACGGCACCGCGCTACCGCCGGACCGCCGGCCGATCCCGCTGACCCGGCCGGGCGACCGGATCGGGGTGCCCTACCTGCAGTGCCCGCCGGAGAAGGTCGTCGCCGTCGTGGAGACCCACGCCCCCGACCGCAACAGCGCCTTCAAGGAGCCCGACGACGCCTCGCGGCGGATCGCCGGTCACCTCATCGAGTTCCTCGAGCACGAGGTGCGCCGGGGGCGGCTGCCGGCGTCGCTGCTGCCCCTGCAGTCGGGCGTGGGAAACGTGGCCAACGCCGTCCTGGCCGGGCTGGGCACGTCGGACTTCGAGGGCCTGACCGCCTACACCGAGGTGATCCAGGACGGCATGCTCGAGCTGCTCCGCACCGGCAAGCTGACCGTCGCCTCGGCCACCGCCTTCTCCCTCAGCCCCACCGCCGTCGCCGAGTTCAACGCCGCCGCGGCCGACTTCCGCGACGCGATCGTGCTGCGACCGCAGGAGATCAGCAACCACCCCGAGATCGTCCGACGGCTGGGCGTGCTGGCGATGAACGGGATGATCGAGGCCGATGTGTACGGCAACGTCAACTCCACCCACCTGATGGGCAGCCGGATCCAGAACGGCATCGGCGGGTCCGGCGACTTCGCCCGCAACGCCTACACCTCGTTCTTCGTCACCCCCTCGACGGCGAAGGACGGCGCGATCTCGGCGATCGTGCCGATGGTGTCGCACGTCGACCACACCGAGCACGACGTCGCCGTCATCGTCACCGAGCAGGGCCTGGCCGACCTGCGGGGCCTGCCGCCGCGGCGGCGGGCGCAGCAGGTCGTGGCCCGCTGCGCCCACCCCGACTACCGGCCGCTGCTCGAGGACTACCTGGCCCGCGCCGCCCACCACTCCTACGGCCAGCACACCCCGCACCTGCTGGCGGAGGCGCTCAGCTGGCACACCCGCTACCTCGACACGGGCACGATGCAGGTCAGTGCGGCATCGTGATGACCGGCTTGACCACCGCACCGCTGTAGCTGGCCTCCAGGGCGTCGCTGATGCGCTCCAGCGGGAAGTACTCGACCAGCCGGTCCATCGGGAAGCGCCCGGTGGCGTAGAGCTCCATCAGGGTGCCGATCAGCCGGGGGCTGGTGCCGCTGCCGCCCAGGGTGCCCACGATCGACTTCCCCCACAGCGTGCTCATGTGGTCGGCGCTGAACTCGGCGCCGGCCGGGGCGCCGCCGATGAGGACGGCGGTTCCGCGCATGCCGACGGAGTCGATGGCCTGCCGGACGACGCCGGGCACGCCGGTGCACTCGAAGGAGAAGTCCGCCGGACCGCCGCAGATGTCGGTGACGGCCCGCACGGCGTCCTGCTCCCCGGCGTCGACGGTGTGGGTGGCCCCGAGCTCGCTGGCCAGCTGCAGCCGGGAGGCGTGCCGGTCCACGGCGATGATCGTGGTGGCCGCGGAGTTGCGGGCGGCCATGATCGCGGCCAGCCCGACGGTCCCGGCGCCGTAGACGACCAGCGCCGCGCCGGGCAGCGGCCGGGCGGTGTGCCACACCGCGCCCGCGCCGGTGGCGAGGCCGCACGCCAGCGGGCCCATCAGCTCGACCGGCATGCCCTCCGGCACCGGCACCAGCGCCGTGGCCGGGCTGATCGAGTGGGTGGCGAACGACGACTGGCCGAAGAAGTGGCCGGAGAGCGGCTCGCCGGACGGCGTGCTCAGTGCTGACCCGCCGCCCAGCCGCTGGCCGCTGAAGCAGAGCTCGCCCAGCCTCAGGCAGTACCGGGGCTCACCGTCGAGGCAGTTGCGGCACTGGCCGCACCAGGGCCAGCCCATGACGACGGCCTGGCCCTCGCGCACGTTGGTGACGCCGTCGCCGACCGCGAGCACGGTGCCGGCGCCCTCGTGGCCGAGCACACCGGGCAGCGGGAACGGCATCTGGCCGTCCCGAGCGATCCCGTCGGTGTGGCAGAACCCGGTGGCGGCGACCTGGACCAGCACCTCACCCGGTCCGGGGTCGTCCAGCCGGAGGTCCCTGACGGCGAACGGGCCGTGGGCCTCGTCGACGACCGCTGCGGTGATCTGCATGCTCGTGGCTCCTCTGCCTCGACCGACGGACCCCCCGGAGGAGGACCCCGGCGGAGCATGCCATCCGGCGGGGAGGTCCGGCGGGTGGGCGCGGCCGCCGTCAGCGCCCGGCGGAGGTCAGCGCGCGGGCGACGGCGAGCGCCTCCGGGCC
>JAOPWO010000093.1 GCA_025965635.1 Modestobacter sp.
TGCGCAACCTCTGGACGCACTCGGTGATCATGTGCGGCCACTTCCCCGAGGGCGTCGAGACCTTCGAGCGCAGCTCGATCGAGGGCGAGACCCGCGGCGAGTGGTACCTGCGCCAGATGCTCGGCTCGGCCAACATCTCCGGCAGCAAGGCCGTGCACCTCATGACCGGCAACCTGTCGCACCAGATCGAGCACCACCTCTTCCCCGACCTGCCGAGCAACCGGTACGCCGAGATCGCCCCCAAGGTGCGCGACCTGTTCGACCGCTACGGGCTGAACTACCACTCGGCGTCGCTGCCGCGACAGGTCGCCTCCGCGTGGCACAAGGTGTTCCGGCTGTCGCTGCCCAACGGCTGGCTGGCCGCCACCACCCCGGCGAACGCCCCGGCGCAGGTGGCCAAGCTCTACCGGATGACCACCGGCGGCAGGCAGGTCCGCCGGGCGCTGCAGAAGGCCGCCTGACCCGGCAGGCATGGCGGGCCGAGGTGGGCCGCCCGGCCCGGTCGCTGCTGCCCGGGCCGGCGACGGGACCGCCGCGGACTGCGGTCCCGCGACCTGCTCAGCCGGGGCTCGGCTCGCTCACCAGGTCGGCCTGCCACAGGTCCGGGCCGAACACCTCGTACTGGATGTCGCGCGGTGACACCCCGCGCTCCAGCAGTGCGCTGCGCACCGCCTTCATGAAGGGCAGCGGGCCGCACAGGTAGTAGGTGGCGTCGTCGGGCAGCGACACGTCGTCGAGGTCGAGCTGGCCATCGTGCACGCCGTCGAGGGACAGGGTGCTCTCCGGCCCCCGCTCGTACCAGACGTGCGCCGAGGCGTGCGGGAGCGCCCGGACGTCGTCGAGGACCTGCTGCCGCAGCGCGAAGGACTCCTCGTCGAGGTCGGCGTGCAGCAGCGTGATCGGCAGGTCCGAGTCGGCTGCCCGCAGGTGCGACAGCATCCCGGCCATCGGGGTGATGCCGACCCCGGCGCTGGCGAAGACCACCGGCCGGCCGGAGTCGTCGAGGACGACGTCGCCGAAGGGCGCCGACATGGTGACCACGTCGCCCACCCCGACGGTGTCGCAGAGCAGGTTGGAGACCTCGCCGGCCGGCTTGCCGTTCCCGCGCACCCGCTTGACGGAGAACTGGCGGTGCTCGCCGTCGTCAGCCCGGGTGAGGCTGTACTGCCGGGGCTGGCGGACGCCGTCGGGCATCGGCACCTGGACGGTCACGTACTGGCCCGGGAGCGAGGTGCGGACCAGGCGGCGGTCGGTCCGCCGGAGCCGGAAGGTGACGACGTCGGGGGTCTCCTGAACCTTCTCGGTCACCTCCCAGTCGCGGTACACGGTCTCCGGCCGCACGCCCCGGGCGCTGTAGAGCCCCCGCTCCTGGTTGATCAGGGCATGGGCCATCAGCCAGTAGACCTCGTCCCACGCGGCGGCCACCTCCGGGGTGACCGCGTCGCCGAGGACGTCGACGATGCCCCAGAAGAGGTGCTCGTGGACGACGTCGTACTGCGCCGGGGTGATGCCCAGCGACGCGTGCTTGTGCGCGATCCGGGAGAGCAGCTGCTCGGGCACCTCCTCCGGGGTCTTGACCAGCGCGCTGGCGAAGACCGCCACCGAACCGGCCAGCGCCACCTGCTGCGTCCCCTCGGCCTGGTTGCCGCGGTTGAACACCCCGTCGAAGAGCTGGGGGTGCTCCCCGAACAGGTGTGCGTAGAAGCGTTTGGCGATCTCTCCGATGTGCTCGGCGACGACCGGGAGGGTCGCCTCGATCACGGGGCGGGAACGGTCGGACAGCACGGGATCTCCTCGGTCGCGGGTCGGGGCACGGACCGGCCGGGCCGGCGCCGCTCGCCCCCTGGCGGCCAGGGCACCTCCTCACGGACCCGGGACGTCCGGTCACGCTGGGTCGAGCTCTGGCGGCCCGATCATGACGCGGGGGTCCGAGCGGTGCCACCGCGGGGTGGTGGCGGGGAGCCGGTCGGACCAGCTGCCGATTGCGCAGCGTGTCGGCCCGGTGGCTACAGTTCGGGCAACGCGGACCGAGCACGAACGTCCAGCAGCCGGCGAGGGGGAGTGGCGTGGACATCCCGGCGATGCGGGCGAACTTCGCCAAGGCCGCCGCGGCCGGCGACGACGCGCCCCTGTACTTCTACGCCCACCTCTTCCTGGCGCACCCCGAGACGCGGTCGATGTTCCCGGTGTCGATGGCCCACCAGCGTGACCGGCTGTTCGCCGCCCTGGGCGAGGTGGTGGCCCGGGTCGACGACCTCGACTCCCTCGTCCCGATCCTCCAGCAGCTGGGCCGCGACCACCGCAAGTTCGGCACCGTGGCCGCCCACTACCCGGCGGTCGGCGCCAGCCTGCTGGCCACGCTGGAGCACTTCGACCCCGAGTGGGACTCCGCCCTCGCCGCCGACTGGACGGCGGCGTACCAGCTGGTCGCGCAGGTGATGGTCGAGGCCGCCGAGTCGGTCGACGACCCGCCGTGGTGGGACGCCGTGGTGGTGGCGCACGAGCGCCGCGCCTTCGACTTCGCCGTCCTCCGGTTGCAGCCCAAGGAGCCGCTGGACTTCGCGCCGGGGGAGTCGATCTCGCTGGAGACCGAACGCCGTCCGCGGCTGTGGCGCTACTACTCGCCGGCGAACGCGCCCCGCGCCGACGGGCTGCTGGAGATCCACGTCAAGGCGCACGACGGTGGACCGGTCAGCTCTGCCCTGGTCCGCCAGGTCGACGTCGGCGACGTGCTGCGTCTCGGGCCGCCCGTCGGGCACCTGGCCTTCGACGCCGGGTCCGACCGGGACCTGTTGCTGGTGGGCGGCGGCACCGGGCTCGCAGCGCTGAAGTCGCTGGTCGACCACGTCGCCCACAACGGTCCCGCGCGCCGGGTCGACCTCTTCGTCGGCGCCCGCACCGAGGAGCACCTCTACGACCGGACCGACCTCGAGCGGCTCGCAGCCGAGCACTCCTGGCTGTCGGTCACCCTGGCGGTCTCCGAGGACCCCTGGTCGTCGCTCCCGCAGGGCGACATCGGCGAGGTCGTCCTGCGCGGCGGCCCCTGGACCAGCCGGGACGTCTACGTCGTGGGACCGGGACCGATGGTCGACGACACGGTCGCCCGGCTCGCCCAGCACGGCGTGCCCGCCACGCGCATCCGCACCGAGGTCTTCGCGCCCAGCCGACCGAGCCCAACTGTTGACGGAGAGGTGACCTCATGAGCATCGAGCAGCACGGGGCCGGAGGTCCGGACGGGCGGTTGACCCCGGCCGACGTCCAGGGCGTCACGTTCTCACGGTCCACCATGCTGCACCCCGGCTACGCCGACGCCGAGGTCGACCGGTTCCTCGACCGGGTCGGTGCCGAGCTGGCCCGGCTGCAGTCGGAGAACGCGGCGCTGCAGGACCAGCTGGCCGAGCTGCAGGACCGCCTGGAGGACGTGGAGTCGCGCCCGGCCCCGGTGGTCGACCCGGGAGAGATGGCGGTGGGCATCCTGGCGGCCGCGCAGCAGACGGCCGACCAGTACGTGGCCGAGGCCGAGGCCTTCAGCCGGGTGATGACCAGCGAGGCGCGCGAGCAGTACGAGGAGCAGTTGCGTCAGGCCCGCGAGAAGGCCGGGGCGATCATCCAGGCGGCGCAGGAGGCCGGGCAGGGCGCGGTCGCGGCGGACGCCGGGTCGCGACCGGCGGACCCCACCGGCCTCCCCGACGCCGAGGCGCTCCAGCGGCAGGTCGTCTACCTGCAGGCCTTCGGCCAGGCGTGCCGGGTGCAGCTGCGGTCGTACCTGGAGGCGCTGCTCACCGACGTCGAGACCGAGTGGGGCCGGGCCGCTCCGGAGGCGCTGCCGCAGGCGCCACCCCGCTCGCCGGTGCCGCCGGCCCGTGCCGCGGTCGAGGGGGCCCCGGCCGACAGCGTCGAGTCGGCGGTCGAGGGGCAGGGCGCCGACCGGGCGCCCAACGTGGTGAAGTCGGTCGCCGGCCCCAATCGCTGAGCGTCCAGGTCAGCCCGGCGTCCACCGACCGGCCGAGGCTCGCGGCGAGCCACCGG
>JAOPWO010000102.1 GCA_025965635.1 Modestobacter sp.
CGAAGCGGGTGCCGAGATGGACCAGCAGGGTGGCGTCCCCGCCGTCGTCGAGCAGCATGTTCGGCCCGACGACGGTGCCCTGGTCGTCGGTGAACTCGAACAGGCGCTGGGTGCACCACCAGTACTCGGGCAGCGTCTCGCCCTTCCAGGCGAAGACGGGCACGCCGGTGGGCTGCTCGGGCGTCCCGTCGCCGACGGCGATGGCGGCTGCGGCGTGGTCCTGGGTGGAGAAGATGTTGCAGCTGACCCAGCGGACCTCGGCGCCCAGGGCGGTGAGGGTCTCGATCAGGACGGCGGTCTGCACCGTCATGTGCAGCGACCCGGCGATCCGGGCGCCGGCCAGCGGCTGCCGGTCGCCGAACTCGGCGCGCAGCGCCATCAGGCCGGGCATCTCGTGCTCGGCCAGGGAGATCTCCTTGCGACCGAAGCCGGCGAGGGAGATGTCGGCGACCTTGTAGTCGTCGGTGGTCAGTAGGCGGGTGCCAGCGGTGGCGGTCATGTCGCTCCAGTGTCCGGCCCGCCCTCGTCCCCGGCATCGGGGCGCGCGGGGGCCGTGGTCCTCGTCGGATGAGCGAGCATGCCGAGGCTTCGGCGGGGCTCGTGCCGGAGCCCAGGGTACCTGGCGGCCCTCCTGCAGGGGCCCGCCGCGAGCTCGCGGGCGGCGGGGGGCAGGGGGCCCTTCTTCACCTCAGGCCGGTGGTGACCCGGTAGAGCAGCGCAGGTCCGCGGGCCGACAGCGGCTCCCCGGCCGGCACGAACGCCGACCGGCCGCGGGGCAGCTCCAGCTGGCCGTCGGCCGAGCCCAGCACGGCGGTGCCCTCCGCACAGAGCACCAGCTGCGGCCCGGCGGTGGTGAGCAGCCCGGCGTCCTCCCCCAGCTCCACCCGGGTGAGGTCGAAGTCCTCCACCGGCACGGGGTAACGCAGCCCCCCGGGGCCGAGCACCGGGTGCAGCACGGGGACCTTCCCGTCGCTGAAGTCGAGCACCTCGATGAGGGCGGCGAGATCGATGTGCTTGCTGGTGAGGCCGCCGCGCAGCACGTTGTCCGAGCTGGCCATCACCTCGACGCCCGCGCCGCACAGGTAGGCGTGCAGGTTCCCGGCCGGCAGGAAC
Organism: Modestobacter sp.; assembly: GCA_025965635.1. Classification (GTDB taxonomy): domain Bacteria; phylum Actinomycetota; class Actinomycetes; order Mycobacteriales; family Geodermatophilaceae; genus Modestobacter. The sequence continues at coordinate 1,114 of JAOPWO010000102.1, forward strand.
ACCGCCTCCCCGGGGGCGAGCTTGAGGTGGTTGCACATCAGCGAGATGACGACCCCGGGGTCACCCGGGTAGGTGCCGGCGAGCTGGGCGGCCCACCGGTAGGTGTTGATGAACTCCGGGTCGTGCGCGGCGACGAAGCGGGCGGCCCGCTCGGCGACGGCGCTCACCAGCGACTCGCGCCGCTTCGTGGACAGCGCGAGCAGCTGCGGGATCGCCGTCCGCAGGCCGCCGCGGGCCAGTGCGGCGATGGTCGGCATGAGCTCGGGCAGCTGCAGCTTGGCCAGGCAGTGCAGCGACTCCTCGACCGGCCGGAAGCCGCACAGCGCCTCGACCGGGGTGATCGCCAGCAGGATCTCCGGCTTGTGGAACGGGTCCTTGAAGGTGCGCGTCGGGTCGTCCCTCGGGACCCCGGCGGCCTCCTCGGCCGCGAAGCCGACCGCGGCCTGCTCCGGCGTCGGGTGCGCCTGCAGGGACAGCGGCCGGTCGGCGGCCAGGACCTTCATCAGGAAGGGCAGCCGCGGGCCGAACCGCTCGATCACCGCCGTGCCGAGCATCTGGTCGGGGGCGGCGGTGATGGCCGCGTCCAGGGGCGTGCCGTCGGCCAGCCGGCTGGGCTGGTCGGCGTGCGCGCCCATCCACAGCTCGGCGTACGGACGGTCAGCGGGCGACGGCTCGCCCAGGAGCTCGGGGATGACCGTGCGGGAACCCCAGGGGTAGTGGCGCACGGAGTTCGTCAGCTGCCACATCACGGGGAAGGCTACGTGCGTCGCCGTCCTCGGGTACACGTCGGCGGGGCGCGAACTGCGCCACACGGCGCCTTCGGCCGGTGGGCGGCAGGCTGCCGGACGTGGCGACCGGGCGCCCCGACCGGCGGATGTCCGGCTCGAGGTGGACCACCCGGGCGATGGGCTCCGCCGCCCGGATGCGCTGCTCGGCCGCGTCGATCGCGCGGGCCGTGCCGGCGGCGGTGCCGTCGCCCCGGACGGCGATCCCAGCGGCGACCAGCAGCTCCTCCGGACCGATGGGCTGGGTGCGCATGCATGCGGATGATCGACTCGATGCCGTCGCCGGCCTCGATCGCAGCGACGATGCGCCGCTGAGCCTCGGCGTGGCCGGACCCCGGTCAGCAGGCTCCTGGTCCCGACGGCGAGGACCACGGCGATCAGCACCAGCAGGACGCCGATGGCGACGGTGCCCGGGCCGTCGAGGACGCCGTTGCCGGTGACGGCGTCGGCCTCACCGACCGCGGTGCGCTGCGAGGAGCTCCCCGCAGCGATGGCCACGACGAGCACGCCGATCGCCCGGGCCGGGGACTGCAGCTCCGCAGGGTGCTGGAGCTCGTGCACGCCCTCGTGGATGGCGAGCAGGCCCCCCACGCTGGACGGCACGATCACCGGGGACGGCGACCGAGTGGACCGACCCGGCCGGCATCGAGGACGCACCAGTCACCAGGAACGCGGCGAACCCGGCGATCGCGAGGACGACATCGGCGCCCAGCGCGGCGATGATCGCGGTCGTACCACCGCCGTCGTGCCCGTTCCAGCCCTGGTCGCGGTGGTCGCGGAGCAGGTCACGGGTGCCGTCTCCCGGAGGGGAGCTGGGTCGGTACGGGCGCGCCGCGGCCGGCGGGGTGGAGCTGCTCAGGCCGGGCGGGACCGCTCGTGGTCCAGGGCGAGCGCCAGGTAGACGGCGCTGAAGTCGGCCACCGCGATCTGGCGGGCCAGCTGGACCAGCCGCGGGTGCCGGTCGGGCTCACCGTGGTGGGCGAGCCGGCTGACCGGCACGTCGTGCGCGCCCGCGGTGCGGAGGACCTCCTGCATCGCCTCGGCGGCCGAGCGCGGCTCGCCCACGTGCCCGCCGTCGGCGCCCCCGGCGTCGGCGTCGGCGTCGGCGTCCCGGATGGTGAGCAGGCGCAGCTGCGGTCCGGTGTCGTCGGTCCGGTCGCGGAAGAAGTCGTCCGCACCGGCCTCGGGCGCCAGCGGGCC
>JAOPWO010000146.1 GCA_025965635.1 Modestobacter sp.
CGGTCGTGCGGTTGTGGTCCGCGCGTGCGCAGTACGACGAGCGGCCGCCGGTCGGCGGGGGCGGGGCCACAGGGCGGTCGCAGTCCGGATAGGCGCACGTCACCTGGTCACTGGTCATCACGCGGAAGTATCGCTCGTTCGTTCGGATTGCCGCGTAGCGGGCGAACGGACGAACGACCGGAGGGTGGCACGCCACGTGGGGAACACTCCATAATCAACTGTTATGGAGTCCTTGTCCGCCTCGCCCGGAACACCCGTCCGCGCCGCTGACGAGGGGGTGCCGACGGCGATCGCCGACGGCGGCCTGGTGCTGCCGGGGGACGTCGAGTCGGTGGGCCGCTACCTCACCGCGGCCCGGGCCGGGTCGACGAGGAAGGCCTACGACGCGGACTTCCGCGCCTGGGCCGCCTGGGCCCGGCAGCGCGGCTTCCAGCCGCTGCCCGCCGCCGACGCCGCGGTGGCCGCCTACCTCGCCGCGCTCAGTGACGCCGGCGCGAGCCCGCGCACCGTCGCCCGGAGGCTGTCCGGCATCGGGCACGCGCACCGGGAGGCCGGGCATCCCAGTCCCTCCGAGCACCCCGGCACCCGCGAGGTCCTCCGCGGCATCCGTCGCGCGGCGGTCCGCGGTGGCCGTCGTCCGAAGAAGGCCCGGGCGATCGACACCCAGACCATCCGTGCGCTCGTCGAGGACCTCCCGGACGGGGTGGCCGGCCGGCGCGACCGGGCTCTCATCCTCACCTCCTTCGCGCTCGGGCTGCGGGCCTCGGACGCCTGCGGGCTCGACGTGAGCGACCTGGCCCCGGCCGGGCACGGCGGCCTCGACGTCACCGTCCGCTGGTCCAAGACCGACCAGGAGGGTGCCGGCGAGGTCCTGGCCCTCGCCCCGGGGACGCGGGCGCGGACCTGCCCGGTGCGTGCCCTGCAGGCGTGGGTCGATGCTGCAGCTCTCCAGGGCGCCCCCGGGCCGCTGTTCCGCAGCGTCGGGCGAGGCCCGCAGCCACGGATCGGCTCGACGCGGATGGCCAGGTCGTCGGTCCGGCTCGTCCTCCGTCGTGCCGCCGAACACGCCGGCGTCCCGCTCGACGGGCTGAGCCCGCACAGCCTCCGGCGGTCGTTCGCGACCGAGGGCTACAAGGCCGGCGTCAGCGAGCGTGAGCTGGCCCGGACCGGTCGGTGGGCGTCGGTGACCACCCTGCGGGGCTACGACGCCAGCAGTCGCTGGGCGGCGCCGGCATCCGCCCGGCTGGGCCTCTGAGCCCGGGCCACGTCGGAGGGGGCCCACTCGCCGCTGCGGCAGCCCGCGGAAGTGCTCGGTGCCCGCGGCCCTGGCCGACTCCGTCCTCGCCGGCACCACCCGGCGACGGTCCTGCTGGTCGCGACGGTCGCGCTGAGCACCGCCGCGACCGCCGGCGTCGGCGCGCTGGCGTTCCAGCACCTGGTCGACTTCCCCGGCAGCGATCCGCAGGTCCTGCTGATCGGTTCGTCTTGCTGGTGGCGCTGGGGATCGACGGCAACATCGTCCTGATGACCCGCGCCCGCGAGGAGTCCATCGGGCACGGGACCGGGGCGGGCATGACCCGTGCGCTGACCGTCACCGGCGGCGTGATCACCAGCGCCGGGCTGGTCCTGGCCGCCACCTCCGGCGCGCTCACCGTGCTGCCGCTGGTCCTCCTGATCGGCGACAAGATCTGGTGGCCGAGCGCACTGGCGAAGGGCGGCGCCATCGGCTGCACGCCGTCGCACCCACGTCCCGCGCCGCGCAGCCACGGGGTCGGCGGTCGGGGAGCCGTGCGCCGGTCAGGGGCCGGTGCTGCTGCGAGCATGCAGGTCCGTGCCCGACTGGGGGGCGGGTGGCGACCGGACGCGGGGCGACCGTGCTCAGCCCTGGACGACCCGCACACATCTGCGCCCGGGGGTCGGTGTTCATCACCGACCCGGCAGCGAGAAGCGGCCGCGCAGGACGGTACCCCCGGACCGGTGAGGTCGTTGGCGTAGTCGTCCCGGACGCCATCGCCTCCACCGCAGGCCGGCCACTGCGCTGCGGCTCGGCACGGTGACGTCGCGTCGGGCGAAGAACTGGGCGCAGCCGGCCGATGCTGGCGCCCGGCGTGAGGCGGGCGATGACCTCCCGACCACCCACTCCCCGCACGGCGAGCGCTGCTCCCACTCCCCGTGGTCCAACTGGGCGAGATCGTCGGCGAGCGCGGCGCGCTCTGCGTGGGCCGGTGACCGCAGGTCCTGGAGCGTGGGGAGCCCGGGCACGTGTGCCCCCGGTCGGGACGCCGTTGGACCTTGGACGTCAGGTCCGGCTCGCCGTCAGGGCTACCGGGAGCGTGCCGCTGCGGCGTGGCGCCGCACGGTACGGCTCGCTGCCGAGGTGGATCGGAAGAGCTGTTCGACCCTGGTGCAGCCGGCACGGTGCGTGTCAGGGTCCCGGGTGTCGTGTCATTGATGACACAACTGCATCGCTCCTCCGATCCACCTCCGTCCGTGTCCTCGCCTTCGTGTCTGGAGAAACCCATGCCGTACACCTTCGACCGCATCGACCCGACCAGGACGGCCATGATCGTGGTCGACATGCAGAACGACTTCGTCGCCGAGGGTGCGCTCCTGCAGTCCAAGCAGGCTCTCGCCATGGCCGACGAGCTGGCTCAGACGTTGACGTTCTGCAGGGACAACGGCATCCGGGTGATCTACACCGCCCATGTCCACCGCGAGGACGGCTCCGACATGGGGCTCTACGACGATCTGTACCCGCCGATCGACCAGCGTGCTGCGCTGGTGGACGGCACGGCCGGTGCGGACATCTTCCCCGTGCTCGCGCCCGCGCCCGGTGAGCACGTCATCAAGAAGCACCGTTACAGCGGGTTCTTCGCCACGGACCTCGACCTGATCCTGCGCGAGTGGGGTGTCGAGTCGGTCGTCATCTCCGGGACGACGACGGAGAACTGCTGCCACGCCACCGCTCGGGACGCCATGTTCCACAACTACAAGGTCGCGTTCCTCTCCGACGCAACAGGCACCTTCGACTACCCGGACGTCGGCTACGGCGCGATGTCGGCGGACGACGTCCATCGCGCCACGCTCTCGATCCTCGCCTTCTCGACGGCGCACGTCATGACGGCTGCTCAGTTCAGGGAGCTGGTCGAGGCGCCTGCCTCCGCCTGACGCCCGGTCCGGCACGGCCCGCTCGTCGACCCCGGTCAGGAGGACGGGCGACGCCAGGTCCAGATCACCCCCGGGGGTGCTGTCCTGCGGCGAGCCGCTGGGCGATCTCCTCGCGGAGGGCCTTCTTGTCGATCTTCCCGACCTTGGTGGTGCGCAGTTCGCCGACGATCTCGAGGCGCTCGGGCCACTTGTAGGCGGCGAGGCCGGCCGTGGCCATCGACTGCCGCACGTCCTCGAGGGTCAGGGTGGTCCCGGGCTTCAGGACGGCGAAGAGGCAGACCCGCTCGCCCAGCGTGTCGTCGGGCATGGCGACAGCCGCAACGTGAGCGACCTGCGGAAGGTGGTACGTGAGGTTCTCGACCTCCTCGGCGCTGATCTTCTCGCCGCCGCGGTTGATCATGTCCTTGTCCCGGCCCTCCACGACGAGGTTGCCGTCGGGGCGTCGGCGCACGACGTCCCCGCTGCGGTACCAGCCGTCAGGGGTGAAGGCGCGGGTGTTCTGCTCGTCGGCGCGGTAGTAGCCCCGGGGCGTGTACGGGCCGCGGGTGAGCAGCGCGCCCGGCGTGCCGTCGGGGAGGTCCTGGTCGAGCTCGTCGACGACGCGCACCTCGTCGCCCTCGCTCATCGGCCGGCCCTGCGTGGTGCAGATGACGTCCTCCGGGTCGTCGAGGCGGGTGTAGTTGAGCAGGCCTTCCGCCATGCCGAACACCTGCTGGAGGGTGCAGCCGAGCACCGGTCTGACGGTGCGGGCGACCTCGTCGGCCAGCCGGGCACCGCCGACCTGCAGCAGCTGGAGGGTGGCGATCTCCTGCGCGCCGCGCTCGGCGGCGTGCGCGAGCCACCGCTGGGCGACCGACGGCACCGCAGCGGTGACGGTGACGCCTTCGGCGGCCATCGTGGCGAAGGCGCGCTCGGGCTCGGGGGAGGGCAGCATGACCACTCGTCCGCCGGTGAGCAGGGTGCCGAGGATGCCTGGGCAGGCCAGCGGGAAGTTGTGCGACGCCGGCAGCGACACGAGGTAGACCGAGGCGGCGTCCAGACCGCACAGCTCGGCGCTGGCACGGGCGTTGTAGGCGTAGTCATCGTGGGTGCGGGCGATCAGCTTGGGAAGGCCGGTGGTACCTCCGGAGAGGAGGAACACCGCCACTGACCGGCTGGACGGCTGGTCGGCGTCCCAGCGCGCACGGACAGCGGCGGCGTCGTCGGGCTCGGTGCACAGCTCCGTGAGGTCGACGTGGTCCGGGCGGACGTCGGCACCGACGACCAGGACCCGCTCCAGGGTCTCCGACCCCTCGCGCAGCCCCTCCGCCATCGCCGCGTGGTCGAAGCCGCGCAGGGTGGAGGGCACGGCCAGGGCCGCGGCCTCGCTGTGCGCCGCGAGGTGGTTCATCTCGTGCTGGCGGTGCGCCGGCAGCGCCATCACCGGCACGATCCCGGCGCGCAGGCAGGCCAGGGTCAGGACGACGAACTGCCAGCAGTTGGGGAGTTGGACGACGATGCGGTCGTCCCTCTCCAGGCCGAGGTCGTCGACCAGGCGGGCGGCCAGCGCGTCGGACCGGGCCGCCAGCGAGCGGTAGGTGAGCCGCACATCCCCGTCGACGAGCGCGATGGCGTCCGCTCGCGTGTCGGCGACCGCCAGCACCTCGGCGCCGAGGGCCACCCCGCGCCACCACCCCCGTTCGGCGTGGACGCGAGCCGCGGCTTCGGGCCAGGGGACGGTGGCGGCGGCGGTGGGGGTGACGGCGCGGGTGCGGTTCATGGACGGGTCTCCTTGTCCAGGGTGAGCACAGCATCGAGCGCGAGCAGTCCGTCGGCGGTCACGCGCAGCGGGTTGATCTCCACGTCGGCGATCTGGGGATGAGCGACGAGCAGGTCTCCGAGGGCGGCAAGGACCCCGCCCAGAGCGGCGCGGTCGGCGACCGGGCCGCCGCGGAAGCCGTCGAGGAGGGCGCGGCCGCTCAGCTCGTCGGCGAGCGCCCCAGCGTCCTCGACGGCCAGCGGCGCCGGGGCGATGGCGACGTCGGCCAGGGCTTCGGCCACGACACCGCCCAGGCCCACCAGCACGACCGGCCCGAAGACCGGGTCCCGGGAGGCGCCCACGATGAGGTCGACGCCCGGAGCCGCCATCGACTCCACGAGGAACCGTGTCGCACCGATGGCCTCGAGGGCGTCCAGGGCAGCGTCCAGAGCCGCCGGGTCCCGTATGCCGAGGTGCACCCCGCCCAGATCGGACTTGTGGGTGACCGCGGCGTCGAGCAGCTTGACCGCGAGCGGGCCCGGCAGCTCGTCCAGGGCCCGGTGCGCCGCCGCGCGGTCGGAACAGGCCCGTCGGGGTGGCGAAGCGATGCCCAGTCGTCCCAGCAAGGTCTTGGCCTGGTCCTCGTCGAGATCCCGCTGCGGCACGGCCACCGGCACCGGCGGGCGCGGGACACGGGACCTCCGGCGACTGCGCGCGCGGGCGTCCTCGACCAGGGCCGACACCGCGACGGTCAGCGCGGTGGGTCCCCCGAGTGCCGGCACCCCGAGCTCGCGCAGCGCCTGCCGCTGCACGGTCACCTGGTCGCGCGGTCCGCCCAGCCCCACCACGACCGGACCGGCGCCGGCGTCCAGGGCGCCTTCGACGGCCGCCGCCAGGTCCAGCGCGTCAGGCTCCACCAGGGCGTAGACGCTGATCAGATCGACGGCCGGGTCCGCGGCCACGGTGCTCAGCACCGTGCCGAAGCCGCGGTCGGGACGACCGGTGTCGACCGGGTTCGCCTGGTAGGTGAGCGGCGGGAGCAACTGCCCGAGCGCCGCCTGGGTCGGTTCGCCGAGCGGCGGGACCGCGACGCCGCGCCCGCGCAACCCGTCGACGTGCAGCAGTCCCGGACCGGCCTGGGCGGTCACCACGCCGACTGCGGGGTCTGCGAGCGGAGGCAGCCGGGTGGTCGACAGCGCGGTGATGGCATCCACCAGTTCCCGTTCGTCGTCGACGAGCACCGCGCCGGCGGCCCGGAGCGCTGCCCGGGTGGTGCGCCAGGAGGTGGCCAGCGCGCCGGTGTGCGACCGGGCGAACTCGGCGACGTCGTTGCGGCCGACGACGAGGGCGACGACGGGGATCCGCTCGGTGAGCGCCCGGATCGCGGTGGTCAGAGCCTGGCCGTCGGTGACCGACTCGATGTGCAGGGCCACCGCTGTGGTCGCCGTGTCGTCGGCGAGGTAGGTGAGCACGTCGGCGGCGGTGACGTCGACGGCGTTGCCCAGCCCGACCGCCAGCGAGATCCCGAGGTCCGCCTCGGCGAGCAGGAAGGAGAGCGCGTGGTTGACCCCTCCGCTGGCCGCGACCACCGCCACGGAACCCGGCAGCACGGCGCCGGCACCGGGCACGAAACTGGCGGTGAGGCTGCGGCCGGGGGCGAAGAAGCCCGAGGTGTTCGGACCGAGCAGCGCCACGCCGGCGTCGCGTGCGGCCGCGACCAGGTCCTGCTGATGGCCGATCCCGGCACCGCCTGCTTCGGCGTACCCGCCGGAGCAGACCAGGGCTGCCCGCACTCCCGCCCGGGCGGCGTCGGTCAGCGCACGGGCGGACACCGCGGCGGGGACGCAGAGAACCGCCAGGTCGATCGGGGTGGGTGAGGCCGCCGCGGCATCGGCGACCGTGGCGAAACGACCTGCGGCCGGATCGGCGTCCCGGGCGTTGACCCCCACGACGGTGCCGGGGAACCGGCTCAGCGAGCGAGCCATGACCGCGCCGAGCTTCCTCGGATCGCGGGAGGCGCCGACGACGGCGATGCCGCGGGGCGCGAAGAGGGCGTCGAGACGGCTCACGCCGTTCCCTCCTCGGCCGGGGCGCTGACCAGATCGGTCCGACCGGACAGGACGGCCGTCAGCGCCACATCCCGCGCCAGGGCGGGGTCGACCTCCTCGATCAGCAGGCTCACTGCGCCATGCTCCAGGCGGGCCGCCTCGCACAGCAGCCGACGCGTCAGCGCCGTCCCCCCTCCGGTCGCCACCACCGCGGCGCCGGCTGCGACGCCTGTCGCCACCGCGTCGAGCGCGGCCGGTAGGTCGGCTTCGGTCTCCGGGGCGGTCACCAGCAGGCCCCAGGCGCTGCCGTCCTCCGCCGGCCCGGGCCGCAGCGGGAGGGGGCCGTCGGGCAGGTGGACCGCGCCGTCGCCGACCACGACCACCCGGCCGTCCAGGCGCCGGCCGGCCACCTCGATCGGGCTGTCCAGGGGCTCGGCGCCGTGGACCTGCCGCCACCGGTCGTGGACATCGGTGACGAACGCGTCGTCGCGCCGGCGCAGCTTGGATCCGGTCAGACTCCGGGTGAAGAAGTGGTAGGCGAACTGCCACGCCGGCAGGGCGTCGTGGGAGCGGCCGAAGTGTTCCCACCACGAGAGGCTGGGCCGGGCGGAGTTCTGGATCTTCGCGACCTGAGGTTGCCGCAGGGTCTCGTAGGCGGCGAGGGCGGCGTGGACGTCGTCCCCGTGCTGGTCGAGTGCGGCCGCCAGCGCGACGGCGTCCTCCATCGCCATCTTCGTGCCCGATCCGACCGAGAAGTGGGCGGTGTGCGCGGCATCACCGAGAAGTGCGATGGCGGTGCCGCCGACGCGGTGCCGCCAGCGCCGGGCACGGCCGGTGCGGAAGTTGCCCCAACGGGAGTTGTTGACCAGCACCGGGTGCCCGTCGATCTGCTCGGCGAACAGGTCCTGGAGGTAGGCCTGTGTCTTCTCGTCGCTGGTACCGGGAGGTCGGGTGACGTCGAACTCGTCGAGCCCGGCGGCACGCCACGACTCCTCGTCGGTCTCGACGATGAAGGTGGAGAGGCCGTTGCCGATCGGATAGCCGTGGACCGCGAACACCCCGTGCGGACCGCGCTCGTGGACGAACGTCAGCCCCTCGAACGGATACGTGGTGCCCAGCCAGATGAACTTCGCCGTCGCGGTCTCGGTGCTGGGGACGAACACGTCGGCGAACCGGTCGCGGAGCCGGGAGTTGGCGCCGTCGGCGGCGACCACCAGGTCGTACCCGGCCGCCAGGATCTCGTCGGGGCTGACCTCGGTGGAGAAGCGGAGGTCGACGCCGGCCTCCGCAGCGCGCCGCTGCAGGAGGCTGAGCAGTGTCTTCCGCTCCACGGCGGCCATGCCGTTGCCGTGGCAGCGGAACCTCCCTCCGTGCACTCGCACCTCGATCGGGTCCCAGTGGACGCCGTGGTCGCTGAGGGCATCACGGACGACCGGGTCGGCCGCGTGGATCCCATCGAGCGTGGCGTCGGAGAAGACGACCCCGAACCCGAAGGTGTCCTCGGCGCGGTTGCGCTCGAAGACGGTCACCTCACGGTTCGGGTCACCGGCCTTCGCCAGGGTGGCCGCAAAGAGCCCGCCGGGCCCGCCACCGACTACCGCCATGCGCATGTGGGCCTCCAGCTGATCTGTGTCAAAAACACGGCCGACGCCACGAGGATGACACACTGACCCGGGTCGGGCCAACCCTTCGGGCTCGCGCCGACGCCGGCGCAGGCATCACCCCCGCGGCACGCGGCAGAATCCACCACTGCCGCCCTTCCGAGCGGTCGACGCCACGAAGGGGCCGGATGAAGCCACGATCGGTGGTGGTCGACCTGTTCGGTCATCCTGCGGTACCACGGTGGAAGCGCGCGAACGCAGGCGCTGGTCGAGTTTCTCGAGGTCTGCGGGGTGGGGGAGCCGACGCCCGCGTCGTGCTGGCCCGCATGCGCAAGGAGGGCTGGTCCACACCCGCCGAGAGGGGTGCCGGGTCGTCCGGAGCCTGACGGACACGAGCTGGCGGCTGCTCGACGACGGGCGTACCGGGATCGTCGATCGTGCATGGGCGGCCTGGGACGGGCAATGGCGCATGGTCATCCATGCCGCGGCCGGACAGGACCTGGCTCAAGGCGTTCGTCGCCGCAGTGCTGACACCTCACTCCACCGGGCCCTCGTCGCCGGGTCCGACCGTCACGTGAGTCGGTCGACGGGCGTCCCACCCGGGCGGGCTGCCGCTGCGCGCGGGAGACGCGTGACATGCCGGGGAGGCCCGGCAGGGGCCGACGTCCGGACGCGTTCTCCACAGGTGGTGGTCCTCCGGACCCGTCCCTCGCCGGAGGAGACAGCAACCCACGGCCGGTGATCACGCCTTGCCCCGGGTGGCCTTCCTCGGCCGGGGGGCGGGGCGGACGACGAGGACCGGGCACGGCGCGTAGTGCTGAACCCGCTGCGCGGTGCTGCCGACCAGGATCGCATCGCTGATCCCGCGCCCTCCGGCTGCCACCACGACCAGCCCCGCGTCGTACTCCCTCGCCACCTTGATGATCTCCGCGGCGGGCGACCCGCTCCGGATCTGCTTGTCGATCGTCGGCCCCCAGTGCTCGAAGACGGCCGATACCGCGTCGAGAGCACCCTGCGCGGCTTCCCGGAAGCTGCCTGCCCCTTCGCCGGGGCTGGGCGGTTCGGCTTCGGAGATCTCGTCGGCGAAGGCGACCGAGGCCAGCGGACGGATGACCGCCACCACCGAGATCGTGGTGATCTTCTGGGGATCCGCGAAGGACCTCAGGTGGCGGGCCGCGGCCAGCGACTGCGTGGACCCGTCCGTGGCGACGATGACGTGCATGTCAGGCGCCCTTCCGCGAGGCGTTCCCGGCATCGCCGCGCGCGGCGCCCTGGGAACGGTTCCGCGAGCCGGCGGCGTACTCGATCAGGAACAGCACCACGCCGACCGCGATGAGGCCGGCACACCAGATCAGCGATGTGGGGTCGTCGTAGATCGAGAACCCGAGGATGGCCAGGTTGCCGACCAGTCCGACGATCAGCAGGGGCGTGTTGGCCCGGAAGGTGCGCTCGTCCTCGTCCTGGCCGCGCAGCTTGAGGCACGCGACGATCACCAGGGCGTAGATGGCCAGGAGGAAGACGACGGTCACCAGGGCGAGCCGGTTGACCAGGTCGATGCCCCCGCCCGCCTCGATCAGGATGCTGCCGGTGATCAGCAGGGCCGCGACCACCGCTGCGCTGAACAGGAGCCCGACCCAGGGGCTGCGACGCGTGGCGTGGATCTTGGCGAAGACGCCCGGGACGACGTCCTCCTTGGCCATCCCGTAGAGGATCCGCGGCTGGGTGACGACCGTGACCAGCGTGGTGTTGGTGATCGCGATCAGCGCGATGATCGAGAAGAGCGTGGTCATGACGTCGGTCGAGAAGGGCAGGATGCCCTGCCGGACGACCTCGAGCAGGGCTGCGTCGGAGTTCGCCAGCTGGTCGGTGGGCACGGTCAGGGCGGCGGCCATGGAGACCAGGACGTAGACCACGCCCGCGACGACCATGCCGCCGACCAGGGACCGCGGGAAGGAGCGGTGCGGGTCGATCGTCTCCTCGGCGACGTTGGCCGTGTTCTCGAAGCCGGTCATCGCGAAGAACGAGAAGGCGATACCGGCGAGGACCGCGAGCGCCGGGTTGCCGGAGACGCTGATGTCGGTGAGAACACCGAAGTCGGCCTCGCCCTGGGCGATGTACCAGATGCCGATGACCATGACGATGAGCAGGCCGGCGACCTCGACGAAGGTCATCAGCATGTTCATCACCACGGACTCGGTGATGCCGATGAAGTTGACGACCACCAGGGCGAAGAGGAAGACGAGCGATACCAGCAACGCCGGGGGACCCGCCCAGAGCGTGGCGAAGTAGGAGGAGAACCCGGTCGCCAGCGAGCCTGTCGCCGCGAAGCTGGCTGCCAGGAACGACACGGTGGTCAGGAACGTCAGCGCCGTGCTGCCGAAGGCCTTGTTGACGTACAGCGCGGCACCGGCCGCCTGGGGGTACTTGGTCACCAGCTCGGCGTAGGCCGCCCCGGTGATGGCCGCGATGGTGACGCCGATGGCGAAGGCGATCCAGAACGCTCCGCCGACGGCGGCTGCGACCAGGCCGATGAGGACGTAGATCCCCGAGCCGAGGACGTCACCGAGCGTGTAGAAGAACAGCTGCCTCCCGGTGATGGACCGCTTGAGGCCGCCGTCCACGTCCTCGACTGTGCTGGTGCTGGTCCCGGCCACGAGTTCTCGCTTCGGCGTCGAGGGCGAGCTTCTGACGTTGGTCACGGAAACGTGCTCCGGGCGCCGTGTCAATCCGAGTCGCTGTCCACGCACGGACCTGCACCGGTGCGAGCACGGGTGGCCACCAGACGGTGGTCGGGAGGCCGGGACCGGACGTCTGGCGGTCGTCCGCACGTCCGGCATCGTGGCCGGCGTCGAACTGGTGCTCGGCTTCGTCGTCGGGCTGCGCTCCCTGCCGCTGGCCGTGGTGTGGCAGGACAGCGGCGCGCGCTGCTGCTGGGCGCGGTGCGGGATGCGGCAGCGAAGCGATCGGGCCGACGCGAGCAGGGTCACACCTCCCCGCCTGTTTCACAAACTGATCAACTCCTAAAGTGTCCCGGTGCCCTTCACGCCTGGTCGCCCGATCACGGAGGCGAAGGCCGCACTGTTCAAGGCCCTGGCACATCCCGGTCGGGTGCGCATCCTGGAACTGCTGACCGAGGGCGAGCGCACCATCAGCGAGCTGGCCACCGAGACAGGCTTGGAGCTGTCGCACCTGTCCCAGCAGGTGACGGTGTTGCGCCGGGTCGGGGTGGTCGACAGCCGGCGGGTCAAGAACACGGTCATCTGCTCGCTGCGCGACCCGCAGACGGCGGAGCTGCTGGCGGTCGCCCGGAGGATGCTGACCCGCACGCTGCGGAACGACCAGGAACTGCTGGCGGCGCTCAGCCGGGCGGACGACGCGGTCGCACTCGCCGACCCGAGCCGGCCCCTGTCGTGATCGGCGGGGGGCGGCCGACCGCCCGCCGCGCACTGCGCCCTGTCCCGGGTCTGCTGCCGCGGCGCGCGGACTACGCCGGCCTGCGCCGCTCCTGGCCCCGCGACCTGGCCGCCGGGGTCACGGTGGGCGTGGTCGCCCTGCCGCTGGCGCTGGGCTTCGGTGTCGCCTCCGGTGTGGGCCCGGCTCCCGGTCTGGCCACCGCGGTGGTCGCGGCGCAGCAGGTGCCCAGCGCTCCCGGCGTCGCCCCACCGGATGTCGGGAACGCCGTGGGTGCGGCGGCGTCGGCGGTGGTGCAGTTCGCGGCGCAGCCCTACGGGGTGGTGCTCGGATTGCTGGCGCTGGCCGCGCGGTCCCCGAGATGCTGACCGACGACGGGCTCGACAGCGCCGCCGGGCACGCGCTGCCCGCGGGCCAGGTGCTGGCCTACCGGCTCGACGGCCCGCTGTTCTCCGCCGTCGCCGATCGGTTCCTCCGTGAGATCACCGCGACGCCCGCCGTGCGCGTGGAGGTCCTGCGGCTAGGGTCGGTGGTGATGCTCGATGCCACCGGAGCCCGCGTGCTCGGCGAGATCGTCGAGGTCCTGCACCGGCGGGGCATCACGGTCCTGCTGAAGGGGGCGAGCGCCGAGCACCGGCGGCTGCTCGGCGCCCTCGGCACGCTCGCGCCCTCGGCAGATCGGGGACACGTCTTCGCCACCTTCCCCCGAGGCCGTCGCACACGCCGCCAGGCACGTCGCCGCGGTCACCGGCCGCGCCCGCGCTCCCCAGGCGGCCGAGCCCGACCACCAGGTCATCCAGGTCACCCCGACCGCCGACCTGTCCCCAACCGTGCCAAACGAGAGGACCACCTGTGATCGACATCGATGTCGTGCTCGACCGAGCGGAACTGAAGAACGGCCACGTCCGGGACTTTGTCCGCCAGTGGGCCGAGCACACGGGCGCGGCGCGGGTCGAGGTGGTCAACGCCTCCGACGACGCCCGACTGATCGCGGAGGCGGTGGAGGCCGGCGAGCTCATGCCTGCCGGCGAGGGCCGCTACTACTCCCGGAGCCACCCGAAGGACACCGCGCGCTCCGAGGAGCGGACCGTCGTCGCGACGAACGACGAGTCCGACAAGGGCGTCTACAACAACTGGCGCCCGGCGTCGGAGATGCGTCCGCTGCTGACCGAGCGCATGAAGGGCGCCTCGGCCGGCAAGACGATGTACGTCGTCCCCTACCTGATGGCCCCGCCCGGGTCGCCGCTGGAGTCCTACGCCGCCGGCGTCGAGCTGACCGACACCCGCACCGTCGTGCTCCACATGAACCGGATGGCGCGCGTGGGCGTCGAGTTCGTCGACGACCTCGCCGACCAGAACAGCTTCGTCCGTGGCGTGCACGTCACCGGCGACCTGGACGACCTCGGGCACGGCACGCCGGACGACCAGCGCTACTTCGTCACCGTCGCCGACGAGCGCACGATCCTGCACTACGGCTCCTCCTACGGCGGCAACGCGCTGCTGGGCAAGATCGCCCACGGCCTGCGCCAGGGCGCCTACGACGGCTGGCGCTCCGGGGACTTCCTCGCCGAGCAGTTCATGCTGCTGGGGATCACCGACAAGCAGACCGGCAAGACCTGGCACATCTGCGGGGGCTTCCCCAGCGCCTCGGGCAAGACCAACCTCGCGATGATGCTGGCCCCCGACGCCCTGGGTGAGCGCTACCACGTCACCTTCTACGGCGACGACATCGCCTGGCTGCGGGTGGACCCCGAGGACGGGAAGATCTACGGGATCAACCCCGAGAACGGCGTCTTCGGCGTCGCCAAGGACACCAACGAGGCGACCAACCCGACCGCCGTGCGGGCCATCGCCGAGGGCACCGGCACGATCTTCACCAACGTCGCCTACAACGCGCAGACCGCCGACGTCTGGTGGGAGGGTAAGACCGCCGAGCCGCCGGCCGACGTCACCGGCTGGCGCGACTGGCAGGACAAGGCCATCAGCGAGCGGTCGCCCGACCAGGAGGGCGCCCCCTGGGCGCACCCGAACAGCCGGTTCACCACCACGCTGGCCAACGTGCCCAACATGGCGCCGGACTACGAGGCCCCCAAGGGGGTGCCGATCGACGCGATCATCTTCGGTGGCCGGACCCGCGACCGGGAGCCGCTGATCCGGGCGATCACCGACCTCGCCGAGGGCGTCTACGACGGCCTCACCCTGGGCGCGGAGGCAACTTTCGCCGCGGAGGGCACCGAAGGGGTTCTCCGCTACGACCCGATGTCGATGCGACCGTTCATGGCCACGCCTGAGGCCGCCTACGCCGCCCACTGGCTGAAGATCATCGGCGCGGCGAAGGAGCAGCCGCTGTTCGCCCACGTGAACTGGTTCCAGCGCGACCCGGAGGACGGTCACTTCCTGTGGCCCGGTTACCGGGACAACCTGCGCCCGCTGCTGTGGCTGATGAAGCTCAAGGACGGCGAGGTCACCGGCCGGCGGACTCCGGTCGGCATCGTGCCCACCGCCGAGGAGCTCGAGCTCGAGGGCATCGACCTGCGCCCCGGTGACCTGGAGAAGATCCTCACCATCGACACCGAGCGCTGGTGCCAGGAGATGAGGAACCGCGAGGAGCACCTCAAGCTCTTCCCGGGCCTGCCCGAGGAGATCTGGGAGGCCCACCGCCGCGTCGCCGCCGCCCTCGACGCCGAAGCCTGACCGTGGGTGCGCCGCCGGCTCGTCGCCAGACGGCCGGCCGGC
>JAOPWO010000155.1 GCA_025965635.1 Modestobacter sp.
GTCGGCCCTGCTGGGGCTGCTGCGCCGGCTGCCCGCCGCGCTGGCGGAGCGCGACCCCGTGCCGGCCGCGCTGGAGCAGCGCTTCGCCACCGCCCAGCGGCCGCTCAGCGCTCGAACGGGGAGGTGAACCAGTCGCGGGCAGCGGCGCCGCCGGCCCGGCAGCGGCGCCGCGCCTCGGCGATGTCGCCTCCCAGCGTGCCGGAGAGCGCGTGCTCGAGCGCAGCGTCGAGGGACGCCGGATCGATCTCGCCGGCGGTGAGCCGCAGCGGCCAGCCCAGCGCGTCGGCCTGGGCACTCACCTTCGCCCCGCCGGTCACCGCGTCACAGGCGATGACCGGAACGCCGTGCGCCAGGCCGAGCACGAGGCCGTGCAACCGCATGCTGACCACCACGTCGGCGCGCCGGACCAGCGCCTCGACCTGCGCGGGGAAGCGGTCGTACGGCTTGTCGTAGAGGTCCATGTCCAACTCGAACCAGGGCAGCGCCCGGGCACCGAGCCAGCCCTCGATCACCCCGCGCACCCGGTCGGCCTTGCTGCGCGTGCCGTACTCCTGCTGCGCCGGGGCGAAGGCCACCGCGAGCACCGGGACGTCGGGCGTCGTCGTCCCGCCGGCCAGGTCAGGCCGGGCGACCCCACGACCGTCGCGCTCCCGCACCCGGTGGAACAGGGCGGAGCCCACCTCGTCGACGACCGAGACATTGACCGCCCAGCGCTGCGCGTCGGCGAAGACGTGGGCCAGCTCGTGCAGCAGAGGGGTGTCCATCAGCGGACCGCCGACGAACACGACGTGCGTGTACCGGCCGGCCTCGACGTCCCGCCAGTTCGGACCCCGCTGCAGGTACGGCGCCCACGCGACGTCGAAGTCGACGCCGAGCTCGGTCAACCAGCCGGTGACGACGTCGACGCCCAGCTCGTCACCGATGGTCGCGACGACCTCCTCGAAGGAGAACCAGCCGGCGACGAGGAAGCGCATGCCCTCAGCCTGCCACGGGCGGCTGGGTCCCCTCGTCGGTCCGCCGGGACGTGACCAGGTCGGCGCCGCCCCGGTCCCGCACCACCAGCGGATCGCTGCGCAGGTCCTGCCACGGCGAGCCCGGCCCGGCTCGATCGTCCCGCGCTCGGGGCCACCGCGGCGAGCGGGTGCTGGCCGAGCAGCGAGAACAGCGTTGGTGGAGCCGACCGCGCCGTCGGCACCGACCAGCTCGCCGGTCGTGGCCTGCTCGTTGATCGCCGAGACGTCGACGACCGCGAACCAGACCAGGCTGACAGGCTGGGCACCAGCAGCACGCCGGTCGGAACCGGCGGACGGTGCGGCCGCGGCCGATCCACGCGATGGACAGCCCGACGAAGGGGGTCCAGGAGACCCACCACGCCCAGGAGACGATCGTCCGGCCGGAGAGCCAGGCGTCCAGCTCCTCGTCCCCGCCGGCGTCGGTGCGCGAGGCCATGGTCGCGAGCTGGCCGGCGTGGTCGCCCAGGGCGGTCGGCACCGGGCCGAGGATCCACGACGTGGGGCCGACCTGGAGGACGACGAGGGCCAGCACCAGGGCCCGCACCAGGCGGCCCGGCCGAACAGGGTGGCCACGTCGCGAGGATGTCCATCACGCGGCCGATCGGACCTTCGCTGCGCTCGCCGAGCAGCGGACCGAACGCTGCGGAGACGAGTGGCGGGCGGCGTCGGTCTGGGCCTGGCTGGTGCCCGGCTGCGTGCTCACGCGGTGCGACAGGGGCTCGGCCACCCTCCGGGACACCGGGCCGATGCCCATCCCAGCGCTGAGCACCGAACCACGACGACGACCGCATCGAGCGGTGCACCGCCACCGGCGCCGTCGGTCGGCGGCTCGGCGACGGGCTGCTCCGACGACTCGGTGACGTGCACGGCCGGCTGCCTCGTGCGGTCCGGGCGGAGCCGCCCGTGCCCGCAGGCCATCATCGTGGCGGAGCCGTGTCGTTCGAGCTGGAGCCGCGTTGCCATTCAGTCACATCGTTGCGGATCACGGAACAGGCTTCGTAATGTGCAACCACGGTCGAGCTGGCGGCACCCCGGGAGCCGTCAGCCCGCCCGGCGTGGCCCGCGCACATGCCGAGCGAGGAGCTGGTGATGGGATCCGTTCCGCGCGTGGTCGTCATCGGGGCCGGGATCGTCGGGTGCAGCCTCGCCGACGAGCTGACCGGCCGCGGCTGGACCGACGTCACCGTCCTCGACCAGGGCCCACTGCCGCTGACCGGCGGCTCGAGCTCGCACGCCCCGGGGCTGGTGTTCCAGACCAACAGCTCGCCGACGATGAGCGCGTTCGCGCGGTACACCGTGGCGAAGTTCGGCCCCCTCGAGCACGAGGGACGCCCCTGCCTGCTGCCGTTGGGGAGTCTCGAGGTGGCGACCACCCCGGAGCGGGTGGAGGAGCTGCACCGCCGCCAGGGCTTCGCCGCCTCGTGGGGGATCCCCGCCGAGGTGGT
Source organism: Modestobacter sp. (assembly GCA_025965635.1). Lineage (GTDB taxonomy): Bacteria > Actinomycetota > Actinomycetes > Mycobacteriales > Geodermatophilaceae > Modestobacter. The sequence continues at coordinate 2,459 of JAOPWO010000155.1, forward strand.
GACGCCCGAGCGGTGTCTCCAGCTCCACCCGCTGCTCGACCGCGCGGCGGTGCTCGCCGGTCTGCACGTGCCCTCCGACGGGCTGGCCAGGGCGGTGGGGGCCGGCGCCGCCCAGTCCGACCGGGCCCGGGCCCGGGGCGCGGTCTTCCTCGGTGGCCAGCGGGTCACCGGTATCCAGGAGGGCGGCGGCCGGGTCCGCGCCGTGGTGACCGGGACCGGCACCTTCCCCGCCGACCTCGTCGTCTGCTGCGCCGGGTTCTGGGGACCGGTGCTGGGCGACGCGGTGGGCGTGCGGGTGCCGCTGCTGCCGCTCGCCCACCAGTACGTGCACACCAGCCCGGTGGCCGGCCTGCCGCTGCGGGCCGGGACCGAGGCGGTGCTGCCGATCCTGCGCCACCAGGACCGGCGGCTCTACTACCGCGAACACGGCGACCACCTGGGCATCGGCTCCTACGACCACCGGCCGATCCCGGTCGACCCCCGCTCGGTGTCCGACAGCGCGACCGTGACCGCCGAGCAGATGCCCTCCTCGCTGCCCTTCACGCCGGAGGACTTCACCGCCGCCTGGACGGCCAGCCGGCACCTGCTGCCTGCGCTGCGCACCGCCTCGGTCGCGTCCGGGTTCAACGGGATCTTCTCCTTCACCCCCGACGGCGCCCCGCTGGTCGGCGAGAGCGAGCAGGTCGCCGGGCTGTGGACGGCCGAGGCGGTGTGGGTGACCCACTCGGCCGGGGTGGCGCGGGCGGTCGCCGAGCAGCTGATGACCGGGCACTCGTCGGTCGACCTCCGGGAGTGCGACCTGCACCGGTTCGACGAGGTCGAGCTGGACCCGCAGACCGTGGCAGCCAGGAGCGCGCGCTCCTTCGTCGAGGTGTACGACGTCGTCCATCCCCTGGAGCCGCGCCAGGCCCCCCGGGACCTGCGCAGCAGCCCCTTCCGACCGCGGCAGGACGCCCTGGGCGCGGTCTTCCTGGACCGGTCCGGCTGGGAGCGGCCGCACTGGTACGCGGCGAACGCAGCCCTCCTGGGCCAGCTGCCCGCGGCGTGGCAGCCCCCCGAGCGCGAGGCCTGGTCGGCCCGCTGGTGGTCGCCGGCGGTGGCCGTCGAGGCGTGGCGCACCCGGGAGGCGGTGGCGATGTACGACATGACGCCACTGCGCCGCGTCGAGGTCACCGGGGCCGGCGCGCTGGCCCTGCTGCAGCGACTGGCGACCGGCGACCTGGCCAAGCCGGTCGGCAGCGTGACCTACACGCTGCTGCTCGACGAGGCCGGTGGGGTGCGCAGCGACGTGACCGTCGCCCGGCTGGGCGAGCAGCGGTTCCAGGTGGGGCTGAACACCCGGGGCGACGAGGTGTGGCTGCGTCGGCACGCCCCGGCCGACGTCGCGGTCCGCGACGTCACCGGCGCGACCTGCTGCATCGGGCTGTGGGGACCCCGGGCCCGCGACGTGCTCGGCGCGCTGACCGCCGACGACGTCTCCGACGCCGGCCTGCGGTACTTCCGCGCGGCCCGGCTCGGGGTGGCGGGCGTGCCGGTCACGGCGCTGCGGTTGTCCTACGTGGGCGAGCTCGGGTTCGAGCTGTACACCGGCGCGGACACCGGCTTGCGGTTGTGGGACGCGCTGTGGGCAGCCGGGGCGCCGCACGGGGTCGTGGCGGCCGGCCGGGCGGCCCTCGAGGCGCTGCGCCTGGAGAAGGGCTACCGGGCCTGGGGCACCGACATGTCCACCGAGGACTCCCCCGCCGAGGCCGGGCTCGGCTGGGCGGTGAGCCGGCGGAAGTCCGGCTTCACCGGCGAGGCGGCGCTGGCCGCGCGGTCGGAGGCCCCGGTGCGGCGGCTGACCTGCCTCACGCTGGACGACCCCTCGCACGTGGTGATGGGCAAGGAGCCGGTCTGGGTGGACGGTGCCGTCGCCGGACACGTCACCAGCGCCGCGTACGGGCCCACCATCGGGCGCACCGTCGCCTACGCCTGGCTGCCGGCCGGGCTCACCCCGGGCGACCCGGTCGAGGTGCAGTACTTCCGCGACCGACTGCCCGCGACCGTGGCCACCGAACCGCTGGTGGACCCGGGCACGACCCGGGTCCGCGGCTGAGAGGGGACGACCGTGGCGACGAACGGCTACGACGTCATCGTGCTGGGCACCGGGGGCATGGGCAGCGCGGCAGCGTCCGCGCTGGCCCGCCGCGGGCAGCGGGTGCTGGGCCTGGACCGCTTCGGCCCGGGACACGACCGCGGCTCGAGCCACGGCGGTTCCCGGATCTACCGGCAGTCCTACTTCGAGGACCCGGCCTACGTGCCGCTGCTGCTGCGAGCCTGGGAGCTGTGGCACCAGCTGGCCGCCGACAGCGGCCGGGACGTCTTCCTGCCCACCGGCGGGCTCTACGTCGGCCGACCGGACGGCACCACCTTCGGCGGCAGCCTGCGCGCCGCGCGGCAGTGGAGGCTCGAGCACGAGGTGCTCGGCCCTCCCGACGTGGCGCGCCGCTTCCCCACCCTGCGCCTCGCCGAGGACGAGCTCGCCCTCCACGAGGAGCGCGCCGGGATCGCCCGCCCGGAGCAGACCGTGCTCGCCCACCTGGAGCTGGCCGCCGCGGCCGGCGCCGAGCTGCACAGCCACGAGGAGGTCCTCGACTGGGACGCGGGGCCGGCCGGCGTGCGAGTGCGGACCAGCCGGGCGTCCTACACGGCCGGTGCGCTGGTCGTCGCCCCCGGCGCGTGGGCGCCGGAGGTGCTCGCCGACCTGGGCCTCCCCCTCACCGTGGAACGGCAGGTCATGCACTGGCTGACCCCGACCGGGGGGACGGCGCGCTACGAGCCGGCACGGCACCCGGTGTACATCTGCGGCGACGGCCCCGACCAGGTGTACGGCTTCCCGGCGATCGACGGGCCCGACGGCGGGGTCAAGATCTCCTTCTTCCGGGCGGGGGCGCCGTGCACACCGGAGACCATCGACCGCACCGTGCACCCCGACGAGGTGGCGCGGCTCCGCGCCCGGGTGGCGCGCACGTTCCCGGACCTGGTCGGCCCGCCGCTGGACGCGCGGACGTGCATGTACACCACGACGCCCGACGAGCACTTCGTGCTGGCGCGCCATCCCGAGCACGAGGCCGTCGTCGTGGCGTGCGGCTTCTCCGGGCACGGCTTCAAGTTCGTGCCGGTGGTCGGTGAGGTGCTGGCCGACCTCGTCGTCGACGGCCGGACGGACCACCCGATCGCGCTGTTCGACCCGTCCCGGCTCGGGGCGCCGCTGCCGGTCGCCGCCGACCGCGCTCCCTGACCCCGTCCACGTCCCGCCCGCACCGCTCAGGAGACCGGCAGTGACCGCCACCGAGGACCGTCCCACCGCGAGCCCCACCCTGCTGCCCACCCTGCCCGGGGAGGCCTACGTCGACCCGGCGTACTTCGCCCGCGAGCAGTCCGCGGTGTTCGAGCGGATGTGGTTCTGCGCCGTCCGCGCCGACGACCTGCCCACCCCGGGCTCCTTCCGGACCGTCGAGGTCGGCCGCGAGTCGGTGCTCGTCAGCCGCGCCCGGGACGGCGGACCGCGCGCGTTCTTCAACGTGTGCCGGCACCGTGGGGCACGGCTGTGCACCGAGGCGGCCGGCCAGCGGCGCCGGACGTTCCAGTGCCCGTACCACGCCTGGACCTACGACTTCGACGGCCGCCTGGTGTCCGCGCCGAACCTCAGCTCCATGCCCGACGTCGACCGGGTCGAGCACGGGCTGCGGACGGTGCACGTGCGTGAGTGGCTCGGCTACGTGTGGGTGTGCCTGGCCGACCAGCCGCCCTCCTTCGAGGCTGACGTGCAGGGCGCGGTGGTGGGGCGGCTGGGGTCGCTGGCGCTGCTCGACGGCTACGACGTCGACTCACTGGTGCTCGGGCGGCGAATCCGCTACGACGTCGCGGCCAACTGGAAGCTCATCGTGGAGAACTTCATGGAGTGCTACCACTGCGCCACCATCCACCCCGAGCTCACCCAGGTGCTGCCGGAGTTCGCCGCCGGCTACGCGGCCCAGTACTACGTCGGGCGCGGCGCGGAGTTCGGTGAGCAGGTGGAGGGCTTCACGGTCGACGGCTCGGCCGGGTTCGGCCCGCTCAGCGGCCTGGCGGCCGAGCAGGACCGGCGCTACTTCGCGGTCACCATCCGGCCGCAGGTGTTCCTGAGCCTGGTACCCGACCACGTCATCGTGCACCGCTCGTACCCGGTGGCGGCCGACCGCACGGTGGTGGAGTGCGACTGGCTCTACGCCCCGGCGGTGGTGGCCTCCGGAGCGGACCTGGACCGGTCGGTCGAGCTGTTCCACCGGGTGAACGTGCAGGACTTCGCCGCCTGCGAGCGCTGCCAGCCCGCGATGTCCTCACGGGTGTACGCCCGGGGCGGCGCGCTGGTGCCCTCGGAGCACCACATCGCGGAGTTCCACGACTGGCTGACCGACCGGGTCGCCGCCGGCTGAGCGCCGGGCCGGTCAGGGGCGGGGCTGTCCGCACCGGTGCCCGGGGCTCCAGCCCAGCCGCCGGGAGATCTCCTCGGCCGCCTGCGCCACCGCCTTGCCGAGGTCGGCCAGCCGCTGCTGGTCCAGCCGGAAGGTGGGCCCGGAGACGCTGACCGCAGCCACCACTGCCCCGTCCTGCCGGCGCACCGGCGCGGCGGCGGCGCTCAAGCCGACTTCCAGCTCCTCGTGGGTGAAAGCAATGCCGAGCCGGCGGACCTCGGCGAGCTCATCGGCCAACTCCCGCCGGTGGACCAGCGTCGCCGGAGTGTGGCGGGTCAGCGGTCGCCGGGTCGCCGCGACGAACAGCACCTCGTCGAAGGCCATCAGCACCTTGCCGCTGGAGGTGGCGTGCAGCGGGGTCCGCTCGCCGATCCAGTTGTGGCTGATGATCCCCGTCCCGCCCCGCACCTGGTCGATGTTCACCACGGCTCCCCCGTCGGCAACGGCGAGGTTCACCGTCTCGCCGAACTCCTCGGCGAGCTCCTCGCACACCCGCCGGCTCACCGCGGTGACGTCCCGGGGCACCGGCACCGCACCGGCCAACCGCAGCAGGCCCGTGCCCAGCCGGTACTTCGTCCGGTCACCGGGCTGCTCCACCAGACCCCGCGCCTCCAGGGCGCCGACCAGCCGGAACGCCGTCGACTTGTGCACCCCGAGGTGGGTGGCCAGGTCGGTCACCCCGGCCTCGCCGTGGGTGGCCAGGTACTCCAGGATCTCCAGCGCCCGGTCCACGGACTGCACGGGTGAGCGGTCGTCGGGCACCGGAGCAGTGTCGTCCATCGGGTCCCGGCGGCTCAGCGGTCGTCGAGCCGGGCCAGCAGCGTGGTGGTGAGCTCGGTCCACGCCTGCACCTGCTCCGCGTCGAGGACGTCGAACACCAGGGCCCGGACGGCGTCCACGTGCGCCGGCGCCGCGGCCTCGATCGCCGCCCGTCCGGTGTCGGTCAGGACGACCTCGGACCCGCGGCCGTCGGTGGCGACGTCCTCCCGGGCGACCAGGCCGCGGCGCTCCATCCGAGTGAGGTGGTGGGACAGCCGGCTCTTCTCCCAGCCGAGGGCCGCACCGAGCTCGCCGACCCGGATCCGGCCGGCCGGGACGTCGGTGAGCTGGACCAGCACGTCGAAGTCGGCGAGCGACAGCTCGGAGTCGGCCTGGAGCTGGCGGTTGAGCCGGGCCGGCAGCCGGGTGGTCAGGGCGAGCCACTGCCGCCACGCCCGCTGCTGGTCGGCAGCGAGCCAACGCATCTGGCTGTCGGTCACAGCATGAACCTTAACGCACTTTGGTTGACATGTCATCAACTAGCGGGGACACTGGCACCGGCACCCCCCGAGGAGGACGCCATGACCACGACCACCCCGCCCGACCCCGCCGACCCCGCCGGACCGGCCGCCGACCGCGCCCGGATCCGCGCCCGCCACCTGCACCCGACCGCAGAGCGTCCTGCCTCCACCGCCCGCGGACTGCACCACACCGCGCTGATCAGCAGCGACGTCGAGGCCACCATCGTCTTCTACCAGGACGTGCTCGGCTTCCCGCTCACCGAACTCATCGAGAACCGCGACTACGCCGGCTCGTCGCACTTCTTCTTCGACATCGGCAACGGCAACCTGCTGGCCTTCTTCGACTTCCCCGGCCTGGACGTCGGCCCCTACGCCGAGGTCCTCGGCGGCCTGCACCACGTGGCGATCAGCGTCGAGCCCGCGCGCTGGGAGCGGCTGGTGGAACGGCTGACCGCCGCCGACGTCGAGCACGTCGTGCACAGCGGCGTGTCGGTGTACTTCCGGGATCCCGACGGCGCCCGGATCGAGCTCATCGCCGACCCGCTGGGCGAGATGTACGGCGAGCACGTGCTCTGAAGAAGACCCCCTGCCCCTCGCGAGCTCGCGGCGGGACCCTGCAGGGGGCCGGCAGCCTCAGCTGCCGGCGGCGACCAGGTCCTGGTACCCGGGGTGCCGCTGGATCCAGCCGGCTACGATCGAGCAGTGCGGCACGACGGTCGCGCCCGTGCTGCGGACGTCGTCCAGCGCAGCGCGCACCAGTGTGCTGCCCAGCCCCTGTCGCCCTGAGCCGCTGTCGACCTCGGTGTGGGTGAAGACCACCTGGTCACCCCGCCGCCAGTAGGCGGCCAGGCCGAGCCTGCGTTCGCCGTCCCGGATCTCGTAGCGGCTGTGCTCGGGCACGTCGACGACGGTCGGCTCCATGGT
>JAOPWO010000159.1 GCA_025965635.1 Modestobacter sp.
TGCGCGGCCTGCTGCTGGGCACCGGCCGGCTGGGCGCGCACGGCACGGTGCTGCTGGCCGACTCGGGGCTGCGGGTGGTGTTCGCGGCCGGGCTGACGGTGCTGGTGCCCGACGCGGACGCCGCCGACTACGCCTGGACGCTCGTGGCGGCGATGGCGCTGGCCCACCTGCCGTACCTGCTGGTGGCGCTGCGCGGCCGGCCGGCCGGCCCGCGACCGAGGGCCCGCCCGGAGCGGCCGGCCGACGACTCGGTCCGGCCGTTCACCCGGGCGATCGGTCACCTGCTGGTCGGCTCGCTGTGCGCCCAGGTGCTGCTCAACGCCGCCCCGGTGCTCATCACCGCGCTCGCCGACGGCGGCGAGCAGGTGGTGGCCGCCCAGTTCGTCGCCTCCTACACGCTGGTCCGGCTGCCGCTGTTCGTGGCGGTGCCGCTGCAGAGCGCGCTGATCCCGCTGCTCACCCGCCTGCAGGCCGAAGGGGACGCCGCCAGCCTCCGCCGCGTGGTCGGCCGGGGCCTGGCCGCCATCGCCGGGGTCAGCCTGCTCGGTGCGGGGATCGGGTTGCTCCTCGGTCCGGGCCTGGTCAGCCTGGTCTTCGGCGAGCGGTACGCGCTGTCCGGCAGCGAGATCGCGCTGCTTGCGGTGGGCAGCGCCCTGCACCTGGGGCTGCTGGTGGCCAGCCAGACGCTGGTCGCCTCCGCCCGGCACCGGGCGGTGGCCGTCGTCTGGGTTTCCGGACTGCTCGTCGCCGGCGTCCTGGTGGTCGCCGTCCCCGACCTGGTGCTGCGCACCGGCCTGGCCTTCACCGTCGGCTCCGGCGCGGCCCTCGCCGTCGCCGCCTGGATCCTGCTCACCGCCGGCTCACGGCATCCCGCCGACGCCGCCCGCTCGCCGCTGGTCTCCCCGGGAGGAACCCCGACATGAGCGCCTCGTACGACCTGCTCATCGCGCTGAACTACTACACGCCCTACGTCAGCGGACTCACCAACGTGGCCCGCGACGTGGCCGTGGCCCTCGCGGAGCGGGGCTCCCGGGTCAAGGTGGTCACCAGCCGGCACGACGACGCACTGCCGGAGTTCGAGACCATCCACGGGGTCGACGTCGAGCGGGCGCCGGTGGTGGCCCGGCTCGGCAAGGGTGTGATCAGCCCGGCGTTCGTCACCCGGGCGATCCGGGCCAGTCGGGACGCCCGGGTGACCAACCTGCACCTGCCGATGCTGGAGGCGGGGCTGATCGCCGCCCGGTGCGCCTCCCCGCTGGTGGTCACCTACCACTGCGACGTCAGCCTGCCGCCCAGCCGGGTCAACACGGTCCAGCGGGCCGGCATCGACCTCTCCAGCCGCCGCGCGCTGCGCACGGCGCAGACCGTGGTGGTCACCAGCGACGACTACGCCCGGCACAGCCGGCTGTTCCCGGCCATGTCCGGGCGGACGGTGGCGATCCCGCCGCCGTGCCACGAGCGGCCGCGCGGGGTCCCCCGCTTCCGGGACGGCGACGGGCTGCACGTGGGCTTCCTCGGCCGGATCGTGGAGGAGAAGGGCCTGCAGTACCTGGTCCGCGGGTTCCAGGCCCTCGGCGACCCGGACGCCCGGCTGCTCATCGGCGGCGACTTCTCCCAGGTCGTCGGCGGGTCGGTGGTCGACGAGGTGCGGGCGCTCATCGCCGGGGACTCCCGGGTGCGGCTGCTGGGCTTCCTGCCGACGGAGGAGATCGCCGACTTCTACGCCTCGCTGGACGTCTTCGCGCTGCCCTCGGTCAACGCGTTCGAGGCCTTCGGCATCGTGCAGGTGGAGGCCATGATGGCCGGGGTCCCCGCGCTGGCCAGCGACCTGCCCGGGGTCCGGACGCCGGTCCAGGAGACCGGCTTCGGGCAGATCGTGACGCCCCGGGACGTCGAGGGCATCACCGCGGGGCTGCGCTCCCTGGGCGAGGCCCCGCTGGACCGGGAGACCGGCGCCCAGGCGGCCCGCGAGCGGTTCGCCGCGCGGACGGTCATCGACGCCTACGAGTCGTTGTTCGCGGCGGCGGGCCGCTGAGGGCCCGCCGCGGAGCGACCTACTTCAGCAGGCTGCGTGCGATCACCATGCGCTGCACCTGGTTGGTGCCCTCGTAGATCTGGGTGATCTTCGCGTCGCGCATCATCCGCTCGACCGGGAAGTCCTGGGTGTAGCCGGCCCCGCCGAAGAGCTGGACGGCGTCGGTGGTGACCTGCATCGCCACGTCGGAGGCGAAGGCCTTGGCCGAGGCCGACACCCGGGTGAGGTCCGCTCCCCCGGCGTCCCCGCGGGAGGCGGCGACGTAGACCAGGTGCCGGGCGGCCTCGATCCGCATCTCCATGTCGGCGAGCATGAACTGCACGCCCTGGAAGTCCGACACCGCGGACCCGAACTGGCGGCGCTCCTTGGTGTAGGCCACCGCGGCGTCCAGCGCGCCCTGGGCGATGCCCACGGCCTGGGCGCCGATGGTGGGGCGGGTGAAGTCCAGCGTCCGCAGCGCCGTCCCGAACCCGGTGCCGGGCTCGCCGATGATCCGGTCGGCCGGGATGGTGCAGTCGGTGAAGTAGAGCTCGCAGGTCGGGGAACCCTTGATCCCCATCTTCCGCTCCTTCGGCCCGACGGCGAAGCCCGGGTCGTCGCGGTGCACCACGAAGGCGGAGATGCCCCGGGCGCCCTTCTCCGGATCGGTGACGGCCATGACCGTGTACCAGTCGGAGATCCCGGCGTTGGTGATCCACGCCTTGGTGCCGTTGAGCACCCAGGTGTCGCCGTCGGCCCGGGCGCGGGTGCGCATCGCCGCGGCGTCCGAGCCGGCCTCCCGCTCGGACAGCCCGTAGCTGATCATCGACCGGCCGGCGGCGATCGAGGGCAGCACCCGCTGCTTCAGGTCCTCCGACGCGGACAGCAGGATCGGCATCGAGCCGAGCTTGTTCACCGCGGGGATCAGCGAGGAGCTGGCGTCGACCCGGGCGACCTCCTCGATCACGATGCAGGTCGCGATGGCGTCCGCGCCCTCACCGCCGTACGCCTCCGGGATGTGCGTGGCGTGGAAGCCGGCCGCGGTGAGCGCCTTGCGGGCCTCGTCCGGGAACCGGGAGTCCGCGTCCACGGCGGCGGCGAACGGGGCGATCTCCCGCTCGGCGATGTCCCGGACCGCCTCGCGGACGGCCTCGTGCTCCTCGGTCAGCGCGTACGTCGCAGCGGGGTTACTCACGAGTACAGCCTAGGACGGTGGCCGCCGCCGGTCCACGACCTCATCCCCACGACCTCATCCCCGCGGGTCAGCCGGCGGCGGTTCGGCCGGCGGCCAGGCGCTCCTGCAACTGGGCGTCGCGCGCCAGGACCCCGTCGGCGAGCGCCGCCTGGAACCGGACCACCGCAGCCCGCAGCCGCTCGTCGCCGGCAGCCAGCACCCGCACGGCGAGCAGCCCGGCGTTGCGCCCCGCGCCGATGCCCACGGTCGCCACCGGTACCCCGGCCGGCATCTGCACGATCGACAGCAGGCTGTCCAGGCCGTCGAGCCGGTCCAGCGGGCGGGGCACGCCGATCACCGGCAGCGGCGTCGCCGCCGCGATCATCCCGGGCAGGTGGGCCGCTCCGCCGGCGCCGGCGATCACCACGCGCAGCCCGCGGTCGGCGGCGCTCTCGGCGTAGTCGAGCATCCGCCGGGGCGTGCGGTGCGCGGAGACGACGTGCACCTCGTAGGGCACGTCGAACTCGACCAGCGCGTCGGCGGCCGGCTCCATCATCGGCCAGTCGGAGTCGCTGCCCATCACGATGCCGACGATCGGGTCGGGTGCGTCCACCGTGCTCCTCAGTGCTCGTCGGGGAAGGCGAAGGCGTCGTCGACGACGCCGTCGGCGAGGTAGCGGGCCGCAGCGACCGCGCGCGCCCGCACCTGGGCCAGCTCGTCGCCGAGCGCCGTGACGTGGCCGAGCTTCCGGCCCCGCCGCTGGCCCTTGCCGTACCAGTGCAGCTTCACGTCGGGCCAGTGCGCCATGCAGTGGTGCACCCGCTCGTCCAGGCCGGGCCCGGTCCAGTCCGGCTCGGCGGCCGCGCCACCGAGCACGTTGGCCATCACCACGACCGGCGCGGTCATCGCCGTCGAGCCCAGCGGGTAGTCCAGGACAGCGCGCAGGTGCTGCTCGAACTGGCTGGTGCGGGCGCCCTCGATGGTCCAGTGCCCGGAGTTGTGCGGGCGCATGGCCAGCTCGTTCACCACGATGCCGGTGTCGGTCTGGAACAGCTCGACGGCCAGCATGCCGACCACGTCGAGCCGGTCGGCGATCCGGACGGCGAGCTCCTGCGCCGCGGTGGCCAGCTCCTCGCTGAGCCCGGGCGCCGGCGCCAGCACCTCGTTGCAGACCCCATCCCGCTGCACGGTCTCCACGACCGGCCAGACCGCCACCTGGCCGAACGGCGAGCGGGCCACCTGGGCAGCCAGCTCACGGACCATCGTCACGCGTTCCTCGACCAGCAGGGTGCCGTGCGCGGCGACCAGGTCGGCGGCGTACGCCTCGTCGTCCACCACGAAGACGCCCTTGCCGTCGTAGCCGCCCCGCGGGGTCTTCAGCACGACCGGCCAGCCGTGCTCGGCGGCGAAGGCGGCGACGTCGGCCCCGGAGGCGACCTCCGCCCAGGCCGGCTGCGGTTCGCCGGCCGCGGCCAGCGCCCGGCGCAGGGCGAGCTTGTCCTGGGCGTGCACGAGCGCCCCGGGGCCGGGAGCCACCCGGTGCCCGGCGTCGACCAGCGCCTGCAGGTGCTGGGTG
>JAOPWO010000160.1 GCA_025965635.1 Modestobacter sp.
CGAAGGGCACGTCGTGCGCGCGGGTCAGCTCGGCCAGCAGCGAGCCGCTGACCAGGGAGGCCGCGTAGGTGCCGCGGACGCCACGGCGCAGCAGCCAGTCGGCGAGCAGCACGCCCACCTCGTCGCCGGTCAGCTGCCGGCCGCCGCAGACCACCGAGCAGCGGTCGGCGTCGGGGTCCTCGGCGATGGCGACGTCGGCCCCGACCCGCTCGGCGACCGCGAGCAGCAGGTCGACCGCGCCCGGCTCCTCCGGGTTGGGGAAGGGAACGGTCGGGAAGTCCGGGTCGGGCAGGTCCTGCTCGGCGACCGCCTGGACCGGGGCGAACCCCGCGGCGGCGAACACCCGGCGGGTCGTCGCCGCACCGACACCGTGCATCGCTGTGTAGGCGACCACCAGCCGGCGGCGGACGTCGGCGTGGAGCCGGTCGGGATCCAGGGCGCCCACCACCGCGGCGACGTAGTCGTCCTCGACGTCGTCACCGAGGACGTCCCACCCCTGGCCGAGCGGAACCTCCCGCGCCGGTCCGCCCGCGGCGATGGCCGCCTCGATCTGCCGGTCGGCCGGCGGCACCAGCTGCGCGCCGTCGCCGAGGTAGACCTTGTAGCCGTTGTCCTGCGGCGGGTTGTGGCTGGCGGTCACCATCACACCGGCGACCGCGCCCAGGTGCCGGACGGCGAAGGACAGCACCGGGGTGGGCAGCGGCCGGGGCAGCACGTCGACGGAGAACCCGGCCCCGGTGAGCACCTCGGCGGTGATCCGGGCGAACTCGTCGGAGCGGTGCCGGGCGTCGAAGCCGACCACCACGCCCTGCCCGCCGTGCCCCGAGCCGGTCAGGTACCGGGCGAGCCCGGCCGCCGTGCGGGTGACGACCGCGGCGTTCATCCCGGCCGGCCCGGCGCGCAGCGGACCGCGGAGCCCCGCCGTGCCGAAGGTCAGCGGACCGGCGAACCGCCGCTGCAGTTCCGCGGCGGCCGTGGGATCGGTCGCCCCCGCCGCGATGAGCGCCTCGATCTCCGCCCGGTCGCCGGCGTGCGGGTCGCCGGCGGCCCAGTCGCGGGCGACCTCGGTCAGGCCGTCGCTCACGGCTCCTCCGCCAGGCCCACCTGCTGCGCCTCGATCCGCTCGGCGTCGAACGCCCCGGTGGCGTACTCGCCGCCCACCCGCGCGTGCACCGGGTCGGCCGGGCCGGGGTCGCCGTACGCCTCGACCAGCGCGGCGGCGAAGGGCTCGGCGTCGTCCACCGGGTCGTAGCCCAGCGCGCGGGCCGCGGTGAGGTCCCACCAGCGGCGGGTGTTGTCGGAGACCCCCCAGACGACGGCGAACCCGGGGTCGGGTGCGGTGAGAGCGGCGTGCACCAGCCCGACGGTGTCGGCCGGCGACAGCCAGGTGGCGAGCTGGCGCACCGTCGTCGGCTCGGGGAAGGCGCTGCCGATCCGCAGGCAGACGACGTCCATGCCGTAGCGGTCGGCGTACAGCGAGCCCAGCGCCTCCATCGTCGCCTTGGAGACGCCGTAGTAGGTGTCCGGCCGGTGCGGGGCGTCGGCCTCGGTGAGCAGTCCCTCGTCAGGGCGGGGTGTGTACCCGGTGGCGTGGTTGCTGCTGGCCAGCACCACGCGACGCACGCCGGCCCGGCGGGCGGCCTCCAGTGCGCAGTACGTGCCCTCGATGTTCACGTGGCTGATCGCCGGCCAGGTCGACTCGGTCGCGATCCCGGCCAGGTGGACGACCGCGGACGCGCCTGCCGCGGCGTCGACCATCGCGGCCAGGTCGGTCACGTCGGCGACCACCTCGTCCTCGCCGGGGCGCACCTCGACCAGCGGGACGACGTCCAGGCTGCGCACGGCCCAGCCCCGCTCGGGCAGCCCGCCGCGCAGCCAGCCGCCGATCAGCCCGGCGGCACCGGTGACCAGCACCGGACCGACGCTCACGGCAGCCGCCCGATGAGCTCCACCAGGAAGCGCCCCAGCTGCCCGGCCGCCGCCTTGCCCGCCTCCAGCACCTCCAGGTGGTCCAGCGCCTCCCCGGTCATGCCGGCCGCGGCGTTGGTGACCAGCGACAGGCCGAACACCTCCATCCCGGCGGCGCGCGCGGCGATCGCCTCCAGTGCGGTGGACATGCCGACCAGGTCGGCGCCCAGGGTGGTGAGCATCCGGATCTCGGCCGGGGTCTCGAAGTGCGGGCCGGGCAGCGCGGCGTAGACGCCCTCGGTGAGCGAGGGGTCGATCTCGCGGGCCAGGGTCCGCAGCCGGGCCGAGTACAGGTCGGTGAGGTCGACGAACGTGGCGCCCACCAGCGGTGAGCGCGCGGTCAGGTTCAGGTGGTCGCTGATCAGCACCGGCTGCCCGACGCGGTGGCCGGGGGAGAGGCCGCCGGCGGCGTTGGTCAGCACGACGGTGCGCACACCGGCCGCCGCGGCGGTGCGGATGCCGTGCACCACCGGCTCCACGCCGAGGCCCTCGTACAGGTGGGTCCGCCCCAGGAACAGCAGGACCTTGCGCTCGCCGACCCGCACCGAGCGGATCTCCCCGCCGTGGCCGGTGACGGTGGGCGCGGTGAAGCCGGGCAGCTGGCCCATCTCGACCGCGTCGTGCGCCGGGCCGAAGGCCTCGGCCGCCGGCGCCCAGCCCGACCCCATCACGACGGCGACGTCGTGCCCACCGCCCACGGCGGCGGTCAGGTCCTCGGCCGCGCGGGCGGCGAGGACGGCGGGGGAGTGCGGGGACGGGGAGTTCGACGCGCTCACCCTCGGAGCATAGGAAGCCCTGCACCCGGTGTCTGTCCCCGCACCGGGCGCAGAGCTCCCCGTGCCCGGCAGGTGGGGTGCGTCACCGGGCGGCGGAAGATCGTCGGCGAACCTAGGATCGCGGCGTGCAGATCCCCTTCCACTCGTCCGTGCGCTCCAGCCTGGGGGTCGAGTGGGAGCTGCAGCTCGTCGACCCGCAGACCCGCCAGCTGACCGCGGGCTCGGTCCAGATCCTCGAGGAGCTGCGGCCGGAGGGCGCCGAGGAGCACCCCAAGGCCAAGCACGAGCTGCTGCAGTCGACGATCGAGATCATCACCG
>JAOPWO010000165.1 GCA_025965635.1 Modestobacter sp.
GCCGCCGTGGTCGCGCGGGAGGCGGGAGCCGCGCTGGACGCCGCACGGGCCGAGCTGGCCGCCTTCGCCCGGGCCGGCTACATCCAGGGGACCACCTCGCCGCGGCTGCAGGCGCTGCTCAGTTCGCGGGACCCGCAGCAGCTGTTCGAGCGCCTGACCCTGCTGGGGCACGCCGGCGACGAGAAGGCCGACGTGCTGGTGCGCTTCACGGTCGCCCAGCACCTGGCCGACGGCGCAGCCACCGCCGCGGACGAGACGCTCGGCCGGGCCGCCACGCTCGAGCAACGGGCGGCCGGCACCCTGGCCGCGGCGGAAGCGGTGGAGGCCGACGCACGCCGGCAGGCCGAGCAGGTCGAGACGGAGCGCGCCGGCCTGCTCGCCGAGCTGGTCCAGGCGCAGCAGGCCCTCGTCACCCTGCTGGGCAGCGCCGATGCGGCGTCGGGGTACGAGCGCCGGCTGGCGGAGATCGGGGGCGGGCTGGCCGACGGTGACCTGGACGCCGACCTCGGCGGCCTCACCGGGGCAGGGTCCCCGCCGGCGGTCGCCGCAGCGATCGAGGCGGCGCTGCGCGCGGTCGGCACGCCCTACGCCTGGGGCGGCGGCACGCTCACCGGTCCGGGGATGGGCTTCGGGATCGACGCCGGCGTCGTCGGCTTCGACTGCTCGGGTCTGACCCGCTACGCCTACGCCCGGGCCGACGTGGGCGTGGCCCGCAACAGCCGGGCGCAGTACGCCACGCTGCCGAAGGTGCCCCGGGACGACCTGCGCCCCGGTGACCTGGTGTTCTGGGCAACCGACGTCACCGATCCGGCGACGGTCCACCACGTCGCGCTGTACCTGGGGGCCGGCCGGATCGTCGAGGCCCCGCACAGCGGGGCCCTGGTCAGCGTCCGGCCCATGTACTGGTCGGGCTACATCGGGGCGGTCCGTCCCACGGCGTGAGGAGTGCCGGGTTCCCGGCGGCCCATTGCTGATCGGTCGGTGCTCGACCTACCCTCGACTGGTTTCGACCCTGCATCGTCCGGTGTGGGGAGTGGATCGACGGGGCGGGGCGGCGATCGCGATGCGCGTTCTACAGAGGACGGGCGCCTGGCTGGCCGCCGCGGCCGCCCTGGTCGTGGCCGGAGCGGGGCCGGTCCAGGCCTCGGAGGGTGCCGCGGCCGCCGAGGCAGCCGGCTCGCCCTCGACCCAGGCCCGGATCGCCATCGAAGGCCAGTTCCCGGGGTCGATGTACGACTTCCAGGCCTACTGGTTCACCGACGTCGGGAACTGGTGGCAGAGCCAGGGCGGGGCGCCCTTCGCCTACTACCGGTTCCCGGCGCCGGGGGAGTGGTACCCGAGCCCGTGCGGCGACGGACCGGACGACAGCGCCGCCTTCTACTGCGCCGGTGACGACACGGTCGTCTTCTCCCAGGCACTGGCGACCCGCATCTGGGAAGGCACGCTGGACCTCACCGGTCAGCACGGCGGTGAGGCCGCCGGCGACATGGGCGTGGTCTACGTGATCGCCCACGAGTACGCCCACGACGTGCAGTTCGAGCAGGGCCTCCTCACCGCCGGGCTGCCGTCGATCGCCACCGAGCTGCACGCCGACTGCTGGGCCGGGGCGTACGCCCGGGCCAAGCAGGACGCCGGCCTGCTCGACACCACCGACATCCCGGAGGCGATCGCGACCGCCGCGCGGGTGGGCACCTACGACTACGCCGATCCGCAGTTCCACGGCACGCCGGAGCAGCGGGTGGCGGCATTCCAGCTCGGCCTGGACAGCGGCCGGCCGGCGGACTGCGCCCCCGTGCTGGAGACGCTGCCGGGCTGACGCCGGCCGCACCTGCTCGATCCACCCCTCGTCGCGCCCCGGTCGGGCACGCCCGATATGCATCACTGACAGCTACCTCAGCGCTGAACGGCCAGCTCACACCCAGAGTGATACAGAAGTGGAACGTAAGTGACGACCGGAGTGAATGTGCAGGCCAACTAATCGTCTGGCAGTAGCACATGTGACTGTCTGTTAGAAGCGGGACACTCTCGGCGTTCGCCCGTTAGGGTGACGTTTCAGCTCTGGTTGCTGTCCGTCACCAGTACTCGGTAGTTTTGGGGCAGCGTCCGCCCCGGGCGCCCGAGACGACGTGAAGATCCGAATGGCCCCCGCCGGCACCGACCGAGGTGCAGGCGGGAGAACCCGGTCGCCAGGCCGTTCGGGGAGCGAGTGGCGAGACCGCCGTCCTGTCAGGTCCGTGAACCTGGAACAGGAGAGTCATGCCCTGCCCCCGTACGACCTCCGTGCATCTGCATGCCGGGCCGAGCGGGTCTCCCGTGCGCATGACCGCTCGCATCATGCCCAGATCCGCCTCCGCCCGGTCGCTCGCCTCGCCGGCCCGCTGTGGAACAGGAGGCAGCCTCCCGGTCACGTCCTCGCGTGACTGATCGGAGCGCCGAGCCCGCCTACCCCTACGACGTCTTCAGCGAGCTCGCCGGACCGCTGCAGGACCCGCCGGCCGACTGCCGGGTCCGCTTCCAGCCGGTGACCCGCGGCCTGGCCCGCGTCCGGGCGTGGCTGCTCGTCCTCGCGGCCCTGGCCTTCGAGGTCCTGTTCCTGCTGTGGTTGCTGCAGCCGGCACACCACCCCGAGTTCCTCGGTGACTGGCGGTCCGTCCTCGCGCTGGTGCTGATCGGGAGCGTCGCGGTGATCGAGCTGCTGCGGCTGCTCAACGTGTTCACCCTGGCGGCGGCCACCCTCAACGCCCGTGACCCGCTGCCGATGACGCCGCTGACCGGCCAGCGGCTCGCTTTCCTGACCACCATCGTGCCCGGCAAGGAGCCGCTGGAGATGGTGCGCCGCACGCTGGAGGGCGCCGTCGCCGTCCGGTACGAGGGCCACCTGGACGTGTGGTTGCTCGACGAGGGTGACGACCCCGACGTCCGGGCGATGTGCGCCGAGCTCGGCGTCCGGCACTTCAGCCGGCACGGCGTGCCGCGGTGGAACCAGCCGTCCGGCCCGAACAAGGCCAGGACCAAGCACGGCAACTACAACGCCTGGCTGGAGCGGCACGGCGACGACTACGACTTCTGGGTGTCGGTCGACTCCGACCACGTGCCGCTACCGAACTTCGCCGAGCGGCTCATGGGCTACTTCCACGACCCCGACGTCGCCTTCGTCGTCGGCCCGCAGGTGTACGGCAACTACGACAACTTCATCACCCGAGCTGCGGAGTCGCAGCAGTACCTGTTCCACAGCGTGCTCCAGCGGGCCGCGAACCGGTTCAGCACCGCGATGTTCGTCGGCACCAACAACGCAGTCCGGCTCTCGGCGCTGAAGGCCATCGGTGGTCTCCAGGACTCCATCACCGAGGACGCCGCGACCAGCATCGTCTGGCACTCCAGCGCCAACCCGGAGACCGGTGCGAAGTGGAAGTCGGTCTACACGCCCGACGTGCTCGCCGTCGGCGAGGGCCCGACGACCTGGCGCGACTTCTTCACCCAGCAGGGCCGCTGGGCCCGCGGGACCGATGAGGTCGTGCTACGGCTGTACTGGCGGGTCTTCCGCAGGCTGTCGGTCGCCCGCCGCATCCACTACGGCCTGCTGATGTCCTACTACCCGGCGACGGCCGTCAGCTGGGTGCTGGGCGCCACCAACCTGACCGCGTACCTGCTGACCGGCGTGGCCGGCGTGCTGGTCGCCGCACAGCTGTGGCTGATGCTCTACGTGAACGCCGCCGTCATGCAGGTCGGCATCTACTTCTGGAACCGTCGGCACAACGTCAGCCCGCACGAGGAGGAGGGCTCCTCCGGCATCAGCGGCATGTTCATGTCGGTGGTGTCGACGCCCATGTACGTCAGTGCGCTGTGGGCTGCCATCCGCAACCGCAACATCAGCTTCGCGGTCACCCGCAAGGGCGCGGTCTCCGGCGACCGCCCCGGCTCGTTCACCAAGAACCTGCGGTGGGCGGCCCTGCTGCTCGTCGCACTCGCCCTCTCCGCGCCGCTGGGCAACACCCACCTGGCCATCCGCAGCTGGGCGGCGCTGACCATCAGCGTGTGCCTGCTGCCCGCGCTGATCTGGCTCGCCGGCCTGCTCCGTCACCGGCTGCGCCGGCCCGCGGCCAGCACTCCCGAGCCCGGCCCCCGCACCACGATCGTCCGGGACATCGAGCTCGCCGTGCTCGAGCCGGACGACGTCCCCGTCGAGCAGGAGATCTCCCGATGAACCGGCGCAAGCCCCGTCCCCTCCGCCGGCTCCGCAACGCAGCCCTGACCGGTGTCGCCGTGGCAGCGCTGGTCGCCGCCAACGGCCCGGTGGTGACGGAGGCGGCCGGGGCCGTGTACACCGACTGGCAGCGCAACCAGCCGGAGTACAAGGCGCAGTTCGGGCACTGGGAGGTCGTGGAGCTCCCCGAGGAGCACCGGGCGCAGGCGGTGCACGCCGCGCTGCTGCACACCGGCAAGGTGCTGCTGATCGCGGGCTCCGGCAACGACGCCGAGGACTTCGCGGCGGGTACGTTCCGCACGATCGTCTGGGACCCGACGACCGGCGACACCACCGAGGTGCCGACGCCGGAGGACCTGTTCTGCTCCGGGCACGCCTACCTGCCCAACGGCAACCTCCTCATCGCCGGCGGCACCCGCGAGTACGAGGTGCTCGCTGACGACGTCGACCGCGCCGCGGGCATCCTGACCGTCAAGAACGAGCGGCACGACCGCAGCGTCACGCTGGCGGCGGGCACCCGGTTCACCGCCCGTGGCCTGACCTACGTGTCCACCGCCGACGTCACGGTGCCGCCCGCGCACACCATGCCCGACGGCACCCGGATGGCCGGGCAGCGGGACGTGTGGATCGAGGCGCAGGACGAGGGCGCCGAGTACGAGGTCGTCGGCGGCCAGCAGTTCCAGGTCGAGGACGTCGACCCCGGACACCGCGACGACCTCTACGGCCAGGGCGACACGATCACCCTGGAGAAGCAGAACTACCGCGGGCTGGACGCCTCCTACGAGTTCGACGTCGCCACCGAGACCTACCGGGAGACCGGCCGGCTGACCGAGTCCCGCTGGTACCCGACCCTGGTCGGGCTGGACGGCGGCAAGGTCCTGGCGGTCTCCGGCCTCGACGAGCACGGCAAGATCCTCGACGGCCAGAACGAGGTCTACGACCCGGCCACCCGCGAGTGGAGCGACGCCCCGGAGTTGTTCCGCTACTTCCCGACCTACCCGGGCCTGCACCGGCTGGCCGACGGCCGGGTGTTCTACAGCGGCGCCAACACCGGCTACGGACCGGCGGAGGAAGGTCGGCAGCCAGGCATCTGGGACCTGACCGACAACAGCTGGCAGGACGTGCCCGGCCTGCGGGACCCGGAGTTCAACGAGACCGCGGCGTCGTTCCTGCTCGCGCCGGCCCAGGACCAGAAGGTCGCCGTCGTCGGTGGTGGCGGGGTCGGGGACAGCGAGGAGTCGACCGCGCGGTTCGACGTCGTCGACCTCGACGAGGCCGACCCGCGGTTCGAGGCGCTGGTCGACTACCCGAGCCCGGCCCGGTACATCAACGCCGTCACGCTGCCCGACGACCACACCCTGCTCACCGGCGGGTCGGTGGGATACCGCGGCAACGGTCAGACCGACGTGCACCTGACCACCCGGTTCGACCCGCAGACGGGCGAGCTGCTGCCGGCGGCACCGAACGGGGTGGGGCGCAACTACCACGCCACCGCCATCCTGCTGCCCGACGGCCGGGTCATGACGATGGGCTCGGACCCGCTCTTCTCCGACGACGAGAACACCATGCCCGGCCACTTCGAGACCCGGATCGAGATCTACTCGCCGCCCTACCTGTTCGCCGGCGAGCGCCCGCAGATCACCGACGCGCCGGACGAGGTGGTCCGCGGGACCACCTTCCCGGTCACGGCCGACACCGAGAGCGTCGCCGCGGCCCGGCTGCTGCGCCCCAGCGCGGTCACCCACCAGACCGACGCCGAGCAGCGGTCGGTCGCCCTCGAGGTGACCCCGCGGCCGGCGGTGCACGACGCCGCGATGAGCCGGCCCGGGGACGTCACCTACGACCTGTCCCTGCCGGTCGAGGAGGGCCTGACCCCGTCGGGCTGGTACATGTTGGTCGTGCTCGACGACGACGGGGTGCCCTCCGCTGCCCGGTGGGTGCACGTCGCGTGATGGGCCACCGGCCGTCCGTGCGGGTCGCGGTGCTGACCGCCGTGGCCTGCACCGCCGTCGCCTGCGGCAGCGACGCCGCAGCGCCGGACGCCGCGGCACCGCCGACGTCGGGCGCTCCGGCGCAGAGCGCCGCGCCGCCGGTGGACGACGAGCAGGGCCGGCTGTCGGGCGAGCTGTGGGTCAACCCCGAGGGGCACGGCGCGGTCGCGGTGCGGGAGGCCCGGGCTGCCGGGGACGACGCCCGGGCCGAGGTGCTCGCGCCGCTGGCCGAGCAGCCCACGGCCACCTGGTTCGCGAACCCGGGCAACCCCTTCGCGGACGTGGAGGAGGTGTCCCGGGCCGCGGCCGACGCCGGGCAGGTGCCGGTGCTGGTGGCCTACTTCGTGCCGCTGCGGGACTGCGGCTCGTACTCGGCGGGCGGCGCCGCGGACGCCGACGAGTACCTCGCCTGGATCGGCAGCTTCGCCGCCGCCCTGGGCGACCGCCCGGCGATCGTCGTCCTGGAGCCGGACGCGGTCCCGCAGTCCCTCGTGGGGTGCCAGGGCCTGGACCCCGACGAGCGCTACGACATGCTGGCGCAGGCGGTCGGCATCCTGGACCGGCAGCCGGGTGCCCGGGTGTACCTGGACGCCGGCAACGCCAGCTGGATCACCGACCTGCCGGTTCTCGCCGGTGCGCTGCGCGCCAGCAACGTCGACACAGCCGACGGCTTCTCCCTGAACGTGGCCAACTTCGAGTCGACCGAGGTCAGCGCCGACTACGGGCTGCGCCTGTCCCAGCAGCTACGACAGGGCGCACCGGCCGGTGCGCCGCCGGCGCACTTCGTGATCGACACCAGCCGCAACGGCGCCGGCCCGCCGCCGGCGACCAGCACCGGGGAGGACCGATGGTGCAACCCGGAGGGGCGGCGGCTGGGGGAGGCCCCGACCACGTCCCCCGGCCTGCCCCGCGTGGACGCGCTGCTCTGGATCAAGCAGCCCGGTGACTCCGACGGCACCTGCCGGGGTGGTCCGGTCGCCGGCCGGTTCTGGCCGGAATCGGCCGAGGAGCTGGTCGGCGGCTGATCCGCGCCGCCCGGTGGTCACGTCCGGCGCGGGGCCTGCCGAGAACTGGGACGCCGCGTCGTCCCGTGGCACCGGTCCCGCCCGTTCGACGTGAGGCGGGCGGGACCGTCCGGGACGGTGCGCGGTGTCCTCCCGCGGCCGACCGGGTGTCGGAACCGACCTCCCGATGCCTGCACACCTCCACCTCGCCCGTGTGGTGGGACGCGCGGGTGGTGCTGGCGGTGGCGCTGCTGTGGGTGACGCGGCGGTCGGAGGTGTGCTCCACCGCGGGACGGCGTCGCTGCGCGTCGTCGTCAGCATCGTGCTGGCGGCGGCGGTCAAGGCGGACGAGGGCCGGCTGTACGGAGCGGCCTGCGACCTGACCGCTCGCGGGCCTACGGCGCGCCGCCGGAGCTGCTGCCGCCGCCGCAGCGGACGCCGCTGCCGGTCCGCGGTTGACTCAGCTGAGCTGCAGCCAGGCGGCCGACGAGGGAACCCCGGCGACGTCGACGGCGAAGAGCATGTACCAGCCGGGTGGCGCGAGGGCGGCATCCCCCGGCAGGTGCACGCTGATCTGCCCGTCGTCCCGGGCGGTGAACGCGACGTCGACGAGTCGCTGCTCGTTGTCCGCGGAGTGGGTGGTGGCCCCGGGGCGGAGCAGGGCCAGCGAGCCCAGCGGCCGCTCACCGGCGACCGTGGCGGTCAGCGTGTCCCCGTAGCCGACGGCGGCGGTGGTGGCCAGGGTGATGGCGGGCCGGGGGCCGCGGAACAGGTAGGGCGGCCAGTAGACCTCGATGCGGAGCTCCTCGGTCCGGCGCGCCGGGTTCGACCCGGCGGTGACCACCCGGCCGTCGGGGACGAGCACCGCCACCGAGTGGTAGAGCCGCGCGACCCGCGAGGTGGCGCCCATCAGCCAGGTGCCGGTGACCGGATCGAAGATCTCGGCGTCGAAGGCGGCCATCGCCGCGCTCTCCTCCATCATCGCGCCACCGTTGACCAGCACGGTCCGGTCGGGCAGCAGCGTGGCGCACAGGTGCATGCGCGCGTGGTGGAGCGGCGCCACCGGCTGGTAGCGCGGTGCCGGCTGGGTCAGGTCGACCACTGCGGCGTCGGCCACCGCCGGGACCATGACGTGCATGTCGGCGGCCCCGCCGCCCACCACCATCACCCGCTGGTCCTGCGCGGGCGGCAGCAGCACGCTGGCCGACTGGTTGCGCAGGTCCGGGACGGTCAGCCCCGGTACCTCCCTGGCGTCGCCGGTCGCGGGGTCCCACAGCGTGGGGCGCTGACCGTTGTTCCCGCCGTACTGGCCACCGGTGTAGAGGATCCGGCCGTCGGCGAGGAGCACCAGGTGGCCGTACATCGGCACCGGGCCGGGGGAGGCCAGCGGCGCCCACTCGTCGTCCGCCGGTGAGTAGACCTCCGGCACGACGTTGAGGTTGCCGTCCTCGCCGAGCCCGGAGACGGCGACGATCCGGCCGTCGGGCAGCGGCGCGAGGCTGGGGTACCAGCGGCCGCCGGCCATCGACGGCACCGCCGACCAGGTGCGCGCCACGGGGTCGAACACGAGGGCGTCGCGCAGTCCGCGGAACGGGTCGTAGGTCAACGTGCCGCCGGCGGCGAGCAGCCGGCCGTCGGCGAGGAAGGCGTGGCCGCAGCAGAACAGGTCGATGGGGGTGTCCGGAGCTTCGAGCACCGGGGACGGGTACCGCCACACCCTCGTCCGGAACTGCTGCGCGGCCAGCTTCGCCTCGTCGTTGCCGGAGCCGGCGAAGAACAGCACGTCACCGGTGTGCAGCAGTGCGGCGTGCACCGGGTTGACCTGGGTGCCGAAGTCGAGCAGCCGCCAGACCCCGCGTTCGGCTGCGGTGTCCAGGTCGGTGACGAGATCGGTGAGCCGGTGGAACGCGCGGTTCTGCTGCTCGGGGGCGTCGACGGTCAGGATGACCAGCTGGGGGCCGGCCGGCCCCGGGACGACGTCGATCGACACCCCGGCGTTCTCCCAGAACGGCCAGTCGTCCACCCGGGTCCAGGGGCCCCACCCGTCGACCGCCCGGCCGGACCCGTCCAGCCCCCACCCCACGGTGTAGAAGCCGATGTTGTTGCCGGCGGGGTTGTCGACGCAGAACACGACGAGCTCGAGCCGACCGTCGCCGTCCAGGTCGGTGAGGGCGGCACCGGCGCCCTGGTTCTCCCACATGTTCCACTCGGGGAGGGCGATCCACGGCCCCCAGCCGCCGGTGACCGTGCCGTCGACGGCGAGCCGCCGGCCCACCCGGTAGTAGCCGACGTTGTTGAGCTCCGGGGCGTCGACCATCAGGACGACGAGGTCGAGGGAGCCGTCGCCGTCGATGTCGGCCACCACGAGGTCGGCGCCCTGGGTCTCCCAGAAGGTCCAGTCGGGGACGGCGAGCCACGGCCCCCAGCCGCCGGTGACGGTGCCATCGGCGGCCAGCCGGCGGCCGACCCGGTAGTAGCCACCGTTCTGCCCAGGAGGCGAGTCGACCATGAAGACGACGAGGTCGAGGACGCCGTCACCGTCGATGTCGACGACCGCGACGCCGGCGTCGGCGTTGGACTCGGGGAACCAGTCGGGGACGGCGTGCCACTGCCCCCACCCGCGGGTGACCGTCCCGTCGACGAAACCGGAGCCGATCCGGTAGAAGCCGAGGTTGCGCCCCGCGGCCTCGTCGACCGTCAGGACCACGAGGTCCGGCCGGCCGTCCCCGTCGACGTCGGCGACGGCGAGGCCCGCGCCGGCGTTCTCCCACCAGAACCAGTCAGGGATCCCGACGTACCCGTCTGCCATCCCGAACCCCACTCACAGGCGTCATCCGGCACCGACTCGCAGTGGGCCCAACGTAGCGCTGCGGGAGGTCGTCGGTGAAGCTCCCTGCCGGCGTTCCGCCGCGGCTCAGCCCGCGGTGTCCGGCGCGGTGGCGAAGGTGACGGTGACCTGCCCGAAGCCCATCGAGGTGGCGAGCGCGGTCAGCATGTCGCGGGTGTTCTCCTCGCCGCGGGCGAGCAGGTCGCTCTGCGCGGCCGCACCCTCCAGGCGCTGCTCGGCCAGCACGTAGAACTCGCCCTCGTTGGAGGGGTCGTCCTCGAACATGCCGCCGATCCGGTCGAACACGCCGCGGTCGCGGTCGAGCACGCGGCTGTTGCCCGGGTCGACGCTGGCCTCGCCCAGCCGGGCGGCCGGCAGGGAGATGGTGACCGAGCGGCGGTCCTCCGACGTCTCGACGGCCTGCGCACCGAGCTGGCCGAAGTCGACGGAGGCGTCGACGGAGCCGGTGGCGAGGAAGCTGGTGCGCTCACCGCTGAGCACCGACGGGAGGTACGGAGTGTCGCGTTCCTGGTCGATCACGACCTGGAACGTGCCGGTGGCGGCGTGGTACTCCTCCAGGTCGGCGAGCGCGAGCATCAGCGGCGGCGTGCTCCGGTCGACGACCTCCTGCGCGAAGGGGTTGTCCCAGCTGGGCAGCAGGTCGAAGGTGCGGCCGGCCAGCGGGACGACCACGGCGACGCCGATCGCGGCCGCGGCCAGCTTCAGGGGCAGCCGGCGCCGCGGATGCCGATTCCGGGGTGCTCGCCCGGACTGCTGGACGTCGAGGTTCTTCTCGGGCAGCACGGCAGACATGTCCGGGTGACCTCCGGTGCTCAGGCGGTATCCGGGGAACGACGCACGGCGGGCGGGCATTCCGCCCCCGGCACAGCGGACGACGCCGATGTCACGCAACAGGTCGTGCGACGCACGACGGACCGCCAGCAGCAGGGTCGCGGGAGCGACGCGGTCGAGCCTCATGGTGCCGTCCGGTTGGTGGGGTCGGTTCCCCACCTGCAGGGGCAGCCGACACGGCCATCGGGGGCCCACGGGCCCCGCGGGGCAGGGTCCTGCACGGCCCGAGACCCGCCGGTGCCAGGCCCCGGCCAGTGGTACGCAGACGCGCTGCCAGCCAGCCGTCCGCCGGGCATGAACACCGTCGGTGAGGGCGTGCGGCGGCTCACGTCACCTGTCCGGGTGAACCTCGGTCGCTGGGGTCACGCTCCGTCCACAGGAGGCGCCCACGCGGGCGGTCATTCCCTTACAGTCACCGGACTCAATCGTTCCGATGGCTGGTCAGCGGGGGTGTCGTGCCGGGGATGGGCAGTGCGCGCGACGTCGTCGACGGCGAGGTCAGGGAGCTGATCCGGCGGCGTGGGATCGACCCGTTCACCGACCCGGGCAGCGTGCGGCTGCTGGTGCGCGACGTCGTGGCCGACTACTCCGAGCGATCGCTGTCCTCGGCGTTGCCGCCGATCGCCGACCCGGAGACCGTCGTGCGGGACGTGCTGGACCGGGTAGCCGGGTTCGGCCCGCTGCAGCGATACCTCGACGACCCGGAGGTCGAGGAGATCTGGGTCAACGAGCCGGGCCGGGTGTTCATCGCCCGCCGCGGGCGCAGTGAGCTGACCACCACGATCCTGGGCGCGGGGCAGCTGGCCGATCTGGTGGAGCGGATGCTGCGCACCTCGGGCCGGCGGATCGACATGAGCACGCCCTTCGTCGACGCGACGATGCCCGACGGGTCCCGGCTGCACGTCGTCATCCCCGACATCACCCGCCGCCACATGGCGGTCAACATCCGCAAGTTCGTGCTGCAGGCCCACCATCTCGACGAACTGGTTGCGCTGGGCACCTTGACCGCCCAGGCGGCCCGCTTCCTCGAGGCGGCCGTCGCCTCGGGCCTCAACGTGCTCGTCTCCGGCGCCACGCAGGCGGGGAAGACGACGCTGCTCAACTGCCTCTGCGCCGCGATCCCGGCCCGCGAGCGGGTGATCACGTGCGAAGAGGTCTTCGAGTTGCGGGTACCCCTGCCCGACGTCGTCTCCATGCAGACCCGCCAGGCCAACCT